>DAOVXM010000246.1 GCA_030636125.1 Chloroflexota bacterium
ATGGGACAACTCTCAGTAAGATAAGGCGAGGGGGTAGACAAGAGCGCTTCGTGTTTTTAAACTGCCTGAAAAATTGTCAGACACCCTTAACAGATAACGGAGGACCGTATTGGCAGTCCTCCGTGCCTATTCCCAGTTACAATTTAGGGCTTTTGTAACTACTCAGCCACGGTTAGGGAGGGGACTTCTCACTATAGTCTGAGCAGTTACGGGCTTTTTATTGATTCGAGTTCGCCCAATCCGCCTCATCGGCAGGGATGGCTTGATCCCAATAGTAATCAAACATGGTTTGGTAGGTCTCGATCGCATCCGGGTCATCCGTGGCGGCATTGTATTCAAGCAACCCACCCTCACCAAATGCGCTGTAGTGGAAATTTTGACTGCCCACGATCAACAGCTCACTGTCGATAAGGGCCGACTTGGTGTGCACCCGACCGTTAAAGAAACGCACCTCAACAAGACCTTCCAATCCCCTGCTGGCCAATTCATCCTCCAAGACCTGGATCGCCACCCGGTTCTCAAGGCCGTTCGAATTGGCGTTCTCAACGATGGCCCTGACCTTAACATTATTCTGTTCCACAGCCTCCACGAGCGCCTCCATCCAGGGCAGCGCGTTCTCAATCGTGCATATATCTGGATCGAGAACATTGACCATACATATCAGCTCGAGCGAAAAATTCACGTGTATGGCATCGATGGACTGCTTCGCCGTTGACAGCGCGGCCACATAAGCATCATCCGCTTCCTTATATATATCAGTGCGATATAACGAAAAAGCCACCTGGTCCTCTTCTGCCAACGAGTATTTCAACACCTCCGGCACATGCCCACCTTCAGTGTTTTTCCATTCACAGCTATCCTGCCAGTTTGAGCCATCCTCTGGGTGGAATTCAGCGCAATATAATTGATTCGCGCCCACCCACATGTCATCATAGGTGCTGATCCCTGACTGCGCTACAGGACCTGAGAGTATCATACCCAGATCCACCAAATCATCACCCTTACCCGAGGGATGATCCTTAGAAAAATGCAACCAACCATAGTTATAACCTGACGAAACAAGAATTTTGCCATCCAAAACTAAAAATTTTGTGTGGCTGTGCGGGTAAACCCCCGAGAAATTGGCCACTTCGACCTTCCATCCGATTTCCGGGTTCTCCATCTCCTCTACACCGGCATCACGCAGGTCGTTAATCGCGTTCCAGATCTGATTTCCCCATTCCAGATTGGAGATGTTGGGATAATTCCCTAACATGATGCGTACGGTCAATCCCTTTGGATATTGCGAGGGATCCTCCTTGATCCGTCGGTACAACTCCGCGGTTTCCTCCCCAATCGTGGTGCCGGGGCCATATCCGTCCTCACTGCCAATATATTCCATGGTCGTAAAAAGGGCCTCATATTGAACGAAATCAATAATCGCAGCTACTTTATCAAAGCCGCCGTTTATTGTGGGTGGCTGGCTGCTGAATGCAGGTTCCGGGTTGGGCATAAAAATAAAATCTACGAACCGGTTGCGGCAATATGGTGCCTGGTAACCCTCGGGATGGTAACCACCTTCCTCTATAACGCTTAACACAGCCTGCTCAATATCTGATAAGGGGGTATCCGAACAATCGTAATGTTCCTGGGAAGCGTAGAACAGTTCACCCCTGCCATCGAAAACATCTTGCCAGGCCAGGTGCATGCTTCCATCAGGTTGAGTCGCCACAGCCGGCTGGGCAGGGTTGCTCACCCGGGCAACGATCGCCGGTTCACTCCACCCATCCAGTGTGATAATGCTTTCATAGATAAGTGAATTTGGCGAGGTTAAGCCATATACGTTCTTGACCTCGCTCGCATACCAGACCAGGTGCAGATTTCCATCGGCATCCTGGGTTATCCCCGGCCGGCTCTCGCAAGCTGGAAAGGGGATCTTATCCGCCTGGCCGCCCATATGTTGGTAGGCGACTAAATCAGCCGGATCACACCAGGCTATATATAGCTGACCCTCTTGATCTGCAAAAATCTCGGGATCGCTACCCTGCCCCACCATCTCCGCCGAGGTCTCCCAGACACCATCATAATATGGCGTCACATAAATCTCACCATAATCTTCCGGTAACGGACTAACATAGGTGACCCAAAAGATACCCTGCGCCTCACTGGTCAGGCGCGGCTGTAGAGCAATAACATGCTCCCCTTCCTGAGGAGGTATGGGTATACAACCATCGGGTACCGCGGGAGGTCCCGCTCCTGCACCCCAAGACACATACGGCATCGCCTTCCCTTCTGCGTCCCAGGTGACCATCAAAGTATCCCCATCATCAATCGCAATCGTCGGTGACAGATTGAATACCAGTGAAGCCAAGCCAGCCGCGCACGACAGGTTTGCCAGGTTAGACAATACGACTGGTGCCTCACAAACATCTCCACGACAGATACTATAGAGAATATGGGCCCCGTCGTCTGATTCTTCAACCCAGACAATGTGCGCAGCGCCGCTGCTATCCGAAACAACCTGGGAGGTGTGTGAGTCAACTGAAGGGCTGCTGGAGACGTTGATTGGATTGGCCCAACTTACACCAATATTCTCACTAGAGAACTGCTGGTTATAGAACACCTCTGTAGCCCCTTCTTCCTCCTGCATCCAGGATATGGAAATCAGTCCATCCTTACCGACAAAAATACCGGGTCCTGTGTCACTCGCTTTGGCAACATTTGCCGATACCAGTTCTTGATCCGACCAATGCACACCATTTGTCTCGGAGGATAACTCAGTAGTAGTTGTGCCTGTTTGAACCGTGAGAAAATTCGCCGCCTGCCCAATAAATGAGGCCACTAGGAAGAAAACCAGCAAGCTTAGGGTCACAATCAATATGTCCTGCCAGCGCCTGGGATTTACCGCTTCATTCCCCACAGCCAACCTCTTCTGGGCGATCCACTGATATGCCATGCCAATCAGGCCACCCGCCAAAGCGCTAAATGCCAGGGATGATAGTACTAGACGGACAATGGCCTGGATGAAAAGCGAATCGCTGACGGAGAACAGCTCTACTTGCCACATGAGAGCGCCAAAGAGCATGCCCCCCAAGCCAAAGCCAATCATGGCCGCCAATAAAATCATCCAGAAATAACGCAATTTGACCGTAACCAGCGAAAGCACAAGGCCACTTAAAAGCCCATAGACGAGCCCGATCAGCCCGAAGAAGACGATAAACGAAGCCGGGTCTGTGTCCGAATAATTATTATACAAACCGATAATGGCTAAGATCAGCAGTACAGGCACCAGCAAAATACCCTCGCTGATCCCCAGGGCGAAGGCCCCACCTAAACCATAACGTCGCTGGCTGCTATTCTGATCGATGCGGTGCAGGGAAATGCCGGAAAGGGCACCACCAATGGCGCCTCCAAGTCCAATCCCTAAAAACACCAGGATAAGCCCGGCTAACAGGCGGATAAAATTCTGTTCCGGTGGGATCAAATTGACCAACCAACCTAAAACCCCGCTGAGGAAGATAAGGTAGATCGCTAAGCTTCCCACAACTCCACCGAAAACAAAGCCCACTAGACCGGTTAAGAAACTGCGCCAGTAAGAACTATATCCTACACTCATTTTTATTTTCCCTCGAAATTCCTTAGATAATAAGACTCACTTACTTCATGAGTTGAATTCTTCTCTCAAGATAGATGTTGTTTTCCGCCCCATTATATAACACATTTTTGAATCTTGAAGACGTTGAAGTCCACTACTTGGGTGTTGCGGGAGGCAGAACGACTATGCCCGTACCAGCGTGAACTCGCTGATCTCTGGAGGGCAGTTTAATCGGATGGGCTCGCTGATACAACCAATGCCGCGGTTGGTGTACAACCACATCCCGTTGACATTATATAATCCAAAATCATATTTTTTTCCGAGATGCGGATGGATCAGTGCACCGATCCCTGGGACGCGAATTTGGCCCCCGTGCGTATGTCCTGAAAGCTGCAATGAAATCCGGGGATCTTGAGAATACACGTCGGCCAGGTCAGGCTCGTGCATCAGCAGGACCACCGGCGCGCCTTCCGGGGCACCCTGCATGGCGGCTTCTAAGTCAGGATGCCCGCTCCAACCATCATCCAGGCCGGCCAGGTGAAGAGATGCGCCCCCAGCATCAAAGGTTATCCCTTGGTTTTCCAGGATGGGTAAACCCACCGTATTAAAGCTGTTTTTTACTGCGTCCACATCCAGCCAAATATCGTGATTGCCTATCGTAGCGAAGACACCATATTTTGCATCCAACTTCGCCAGCGCGGGCGCCAGGTCATCCATAGCATTGATATTGCGCCAAACGTAATCGCCAGTTAAGACGGTTAAATCTGGTTTCAGTGAGTTCGAAGCCGCCACCGCTCTCTCTACCAGGTCCAGTTGCGTAAAGGGATATAGGTGGAAATCCGTCATCTGGACGATCTTAAACCCTTCCAGCGCCGGCTTGAGGTTCGCAATCGGGATGGTAATATGCTCAATGGAGAGGGTGTTCGACTCGTCCTTAAAAAGCGCAGCTGTGGTGGCAGCTAACAAGCCACCCGCTACAGCCGTACTACTGAATTTTAAAAAATCGCGTCGTGTCACCGGCATACTCGGTCTCTATGATCCTTCTACTTTTCGACCCGTAAATTGCGCGCAGATTGTAACACACCACAACCTCCATTCTCATAAGAACATTATTAATATGAGAAGTACGATGCATATAAATCCCGAAGATATGTCAGCCACCTACCCAAAATTTTTCAAACTCTAGGACCAATGCTATAAGGTAGAATTAGATGGGTCAGAATAGCCTTGCGAAGGTTCTGGGGCACTTCTCGATCAGAAAATCCATAGAAACCACGGTATATACGTACATTGAAAGTTATTCCGCAACCTTCGCAAGGGTTGTGAACCCTGCACCTCATTTGTAAATGTACTTAGAAAATTACTTTAAGTAAACCAAGCTCATTTGCATCCTCACCTCAAAACTAAGTGGATGTATGAAATTGAAGATTTGAATTAACCAGCAGCTATTGAACTATCCCCAAAA
>DAOVXM010000267.1 GCA_030636125.1 Chloroflexota bacterium
AATCCTGAAGTGGTGAGTTATTGAAGTTCAAGTGACACTGCTAAAGTGTTCTGTCACCGTATATTCAAGACGTCAAATTATGATTGACAGAACACTAGCTTAGTTCTGGTTTTTCTCCTGGGGTTTGCCGATGAAAATCGACGAAACGATAGCCAATCCCACGCTCGGTCAAAATGTATTTTGGGTCCGATGGGTCTTTCTCGATCTTTTTGCGGAGGTAGTTAATGTATAAACGAACATAATGAGGCTCATCACGGTATTCGTATCCCCATACCTTGGTCAACAGTTGTTCGTGCGTTAGCACCCACCCGGCGTTTTGCACAAGATGGTAGAGCAAACGGTATTCTGTAGGGCGGAGCTTTACCAATTCGCCATCAACCCACACCTCTCGCCGGTTAAAGTCGACCTTCAGACGGTCGTCAACCTCAATTAAGCCATGCGTACTCGTGGTAGTGGTATCGGTACGTCTAAGTACGGCGCGCACGCGGCTGACCAATTCACGAGGGCTGAAAGGTTTAGTAATATAGTCATCCGCGCCTAGCTCCAGGCCTCTGATCCTGTCTTCTTCATCCCCTTTAGCTGTTAACATGATAACTGGAATAGTGCTGGTCTCCCTGATCAATCTGAGCACCTCAAATCCATCGATATCGGGCATCATAACGTCTAATAGAACGATATCAGGGAGGTTGCTGCGTAATTGTTCTAAAGCTTGTGATCCGTTATAAGCCTCAATCACCTGAAAGCCGTCATGTTCGAGATTCAGTCGGATGAAGCGCACCATTCGTTCTTCATCATCTACGGCCAGGATACGCCGGCCTCTAAAACTAGTATCCATACTATTCACTCCCTAACAAAGCCAATAATTTCTTCGTCTTCTACCCCTGTTATTACTTCGATAAAGTTAATTCTATCTACAGGATAGTAAACTATCGTGATATTTTCGGCCAGGTATTCCACATCTGTCCCGTCGCGCATGCGCGGGTTGCTGATTGCAACCAAGCTGTCGGTCGGGGAGGGGAGTTCATCTACCTCACCAACGACAGGGTCTGTATTTACAATATGAAGGATCAAGGTGTAGGGCATAAAGACCTCCGAAGATGCTGATGTTACCCGACGAGGATTATGGCTTGAAACTTACCTAGAGTGAGGATGTCACCATTTTCCAGTGCATATGGACTATGGGCTGTGGCTTTTTTACCATTAACCCAGGTCCCATTTGCCGAGCCAAGGTCGGTAATGGATATTTGGTCATGTGTCACTTTTATAATGGCATGCAGCCGGGAAATTCCCTCTTCGTATCCACCATACGGGGTGAGATCAATATCAGGAAGAATGGGCTGCTTTCCACCAACACGACCTAAGATAAATTCCTCTCCATCCTCCAGAGGTATGGTTTGTCCAGTTTTAAGTATTTTAATAGACACAAGAATACCCCTTACCGGTATCGTATCTTCCGGAGCGGCAGTCTTACCCTCGAGAGCACCTGTCTCAGGTATCCTTTCATTTTCAACGACCAGGGTTACCGTTGGAGATACTTCCGAATGGCTCAATATAGCACCACATTCACTACAAAATAATGCACCCACGATTTCCTCGTGTTTGCATGTTGGGCAAACGATCATAGCCCTTTCTCTCCTCCCCCATTAATCGATGAACTATCGGAAGTATTACTAGGTAAAAGCAAGGCTCTAGTGCCATATTTAATTCGTTTTTTCCCGGCCTCGCTGATTCCCTGCTCATGTTGAATGTTATCAACCTCCCGTAAAACGGTGCGGGCGAGGTCGTATTCACCATGTGAGAAAAGCTGTGTGGCTAAATTATTTAAATAACGACCGGCCTGCTCGGTCTTTCCTTCGGCAAGATATTGCTGGGCGCGCGCCTGCATCCGGTACAAGGTAAGATGCGAGACGGACTGTAAAAGTTTCGTGGGCGGGGGTTGTGGGTCAAGGGTATCACTAACAGGCAAAGATAGATCTATAGGGATTGAGTCCCTGAGCCCAGCCAAACTGGGTAGTTCCAGTGTGAGTTGTCCTTTTAAGAGCTGTACCTGGCTAATTTGTGGAAGAACCGGTGCAACTTTTAATTCTAAGATGAAAACCAAGTCAGTTCTTGAAGGGATATTCCCCAAAAGGATGGGTGAAATGGTTGGTAGGGGAGCTGGTTCAGGAGAGCGTCTAAAGGCATATAACAATTCGACCATGGAATTGGTAGTGATGTCGAGGGAGACATGCTTCGCGTAGACCTGGTTTAAGCCACTGATTTTCTGCTTGAGAAAGTGCCTAATCTCAACTGGCTGGGAGACAAACATGATGCTGCCTCCTGTACGCAAAGCCAGGCTGTCCAGCAAGGAGTCGTTCCATTCGACACCGATACCCAGGCAGCTTATACCAACACCATGGACTGCAGCCTGCTCGGCGAGCTGTAAACAGGCAGCCTCATCCCCATAAGTTCGCCCGTCGGTAAGCAAGATGATATGATCAATATAGCCCTGGCGCGTCCTTCGGCGGATTTCGAGGAAGCCGGCTTCCAGGCCCTGATAGATCTCCGTGCCACCACCAGCCACGATCTTGTGAATCTGAGATTCAATACGGCGATCTTCAAGACGGCGTTCGGCGGATACAAGCACTTCTGCCCGATCGCTAAAACTAACGATGGAAACGATATCTTCTGGTAAGAGCTGGTGGGTCAGTTCGATAGCTGTGCGTTTAACTGTGTCCATGCGCTCCCCCTGCATGGAGGTCGAGCGATCGATTACCAGGCACACGTTTAAGGGCGGTCTGGGGCTGGTTTTTGCTTCTGGTGGGGGCTTGACTTCAATCAGAGCATAGATCAATTGTTGTTCGTCGATCCTGGGAAGGGATGGCCGGCTGAAGGTCGTGGATATCTCGACTAAGTGTTCTGGGGTCTCCAATGGAGGTAAGCTTTTATCGTATTCGGCGCGTTTTTCAGGATTGGATAGCACTTCATAAGCTTCCTGGGCTTTGAGAAAGAGAGCGGTTTCAACAGCGCCATTTCTGGTGTCAGGATGAGTCTGGCGGACATGCTGATGGTAGGCGCGACGGATCTCCTCGGGAGTAGCATCCCTTGTGATTCCTAGCTCTTTATAATAATCAGAATCTGGTGACATATCTGTGACTTAGCTGGGTAACCGCACGAGTATCGCGGTGATATTATCCGGCCCTCCAGCATGATTGGCTGCATCGACGAGGTCCTGGCAGGCATCCTCTGGATTGCAGGCCTGCATGATTATGTGGTGAATCTGCTCATCGGGTACGACGCCCCATAAGCCATCTGAGCACAGAAACAAGTAGCCTGAATCCGGCATTTGGGTGGTTTTGACATCTGGGTCAAAGGGCTCTCCCTGTCCGAGGGCGCGGTAGAGTACATTGCGTTGGGGGTGGATGGCAGCTTCATCGGTTGTGATCTGGCCTAATTCAACCAGGCGGCTGACTAATGAATGATCGCGCGTAAGTGGCTCAATAAGTCCGTTGTTACCGACATGGTAGGCGCGGCTATCTCCAACGTGGGCGATGGTCATTTGGTCCCCCAAGATGAGAACTGCGGTTAGCGTGGTGCCTCCACCAGGAACTTGCTTGGTTATCGCCTGGTGGGCGTACAGGACGCCGGTTTGCATGATTTCCTGTAAGGATTCATCAGGTGAGGTGGGTATCGGATTTAACAAGGGGATGTAAAGCTTCTGGATGACATGGCTAGCCATATTACGAACAGCAATTTCGCTTGCCACCTCACCATACTGGTGGCCACCCATTCCATCGGCAACAATATAGAGACCGAAGGGGATATTGTTTTGTTGACTGCTCAGCGTGGTTGACAGCGTAAAGAGGGCATCCTCATTGTGTTCGCGCTGGCGACCTGTCGATTGCCCACACCCAACAATCAATTGCAGAGGTTCATGATGATTCTTTTCCAACCCAACATGATATTCTTCTGGCGGGATTGGTCTTGTGGGTATTTCCGTAGATACAACAGGTTTTTGACCAAATAGTCGTTGAAAAAATTCCTTCACAAAGGCAGCCTCCCAGGCTGACTAGCCGATTTTATGCCGTCAGGGCGTATATATTGTGATCGGTTGAACCGATGTAGATGGTATCATCGACGGCTAAGGGCGTACCGGTGATGGGACCATCCGTGCGAAACTTCCAGCGCAAACGACCTGTGGTGTGCTCCAGGCAATACAAGTACCCATCGACCGAGCCGCAATAAACTGAGTCGTTATAAACGATCGGTGAGCCGGTGACCTGGTGGTCTGTGTCAAACTGCCATAGCTCTCTAGCTGACTTGGTGTCAATACAATAAAGCCTGCCGTCTGCTGCTCCCATAAAGATGGCTTCATCGGCTATGTATGGCGTCGAGATGGTGGCTTTTCCAAGGCGGAAACGCCAAATCACCCATCCCGATTTAGCGTCTAAGGCGTATAGTGTCGAGTCCATTGAGCCGAAGTATACAACACCTTTCGAGACAACCGGGGATGAAGTGATCGCCCGTTTTGCCGAGTAGCGCCATTTTATCTTGCTTGTAAAATCAACACAAAAGAAATCGCCGCTTTCTGTGCCGAAGTAGACAAATTCGTGGTCAACCAAAGGGGTCGAGCGCACCAGCGAACCGGTATCCAACTTCCAGGAGCTCCTCCCGCTTAAAAGATTGACAGCATGTAAGTGGCCATCGTCGGAGCCGATAAATACGTGCCCTTCTGCTATGTGCGGAGATGAGCGTACCGGTCCATCGGTATAATACGTCCAGTTTACCTGTCCAGAACGGGATGTGATCACGTGCAGACGGTGATCCTCAGAGCCGAAATAGACATTACCATCGTGTATG
>DAOVXM010000058.1 GCA_030636125.1 Chloroflexota bacterium
GTACTAGACCCTTGACAAAGCTTAAAGTGTTCCATCCACGATCTATTCTTACTAAACAATCACATTTGACGGAACACTAGCGCAAGTCTACTAACGGTCAGGATCATTCAGAATCCCGTCAGGTCTTTACCCAAACTTAGATTGGATAACTTCTTTGGGGCTATGAGAGTATTTACTTCTATAAAATTGAAAGGGAGAGAAGCAATGATTGAACGCCACGTGACATTTAATGTCCTGCCCGACAAGACACAGGATTTCGAAGAACTGTTCACCGCAGAATACCGCCCAGCGATGGCTGCGATGCCTGGCTACGTAAAACTTGAACTACTGCGCGAGGACGAAAATGCTACCCAATACCAGATGGTGATTCGATTTGAGTCGAGGGAGACGGCGGCTGGATGGCGCAACTCCGAAGTTCACCAGGCATTAAAACCAAAGATCAAGGCGCTCTATGACGGAAGTAAGCTGAAGGTTTACGACGTGATCGCCTGAGGGTGCAAGGCAGTAATAGAGAACCTACCCCCCAACCAAAGACCAGGCACCACTGCCTAAAAAGATCAAGGCGATAAGCGTGGCTACCAATAAAAAGTTGACATCCCAGCCTTTTCCATCGGGTGTGCTGAGAAAGGGCTCTTGATGCTTCCAGATACTAACGTAGGTTGCCACCAATATATTCAGAGACAGAATTAACGCGGAAAGCTGAGTAAAAACCCCCACAATTATTGCCAGACCGCCTACTACCTGGACGATGCCGGTTAACAGAACGGACCCCAACGGAAAGCCATATTCTTTTTTCCACTTCTTGTTGAACAGCTCCCGTTTCCAGAATATCTTCGGTAAGCCATGGGCAACCATAACAATTCCCACCGCAATTCGAAGAATCAGAATACCCACATCAGCCATACAAGCCTCCCTACCTATTCAGTGCCTTGAAGAGATTGTGGTTACCAACCCCTGATATCTATCTTTGCCCGGGTTTGCCAGTCTCTCATTTCCCAATTATCCCCCCCATCCTACAACACAATCTTCACTTTGCCCCTGCCATAAGAGCTGAGGGCTCTCCTGCCCTGTCAAGCGATAGTAGCTTTGTCCGGCACAAGCCCGACAGAGTATCGCCCCCTCGAGGACAACTTCACGCTCGTTAAGAACCTCTTCACCACAGGCATCGCACATAACCCGAAAGCCCGGCTTGCTGAGCAGTTTTTCAAGTGAAATGCTGAGCCGCACTCGCTTAACTGCCAGTAGATGTGTGTTGGACATTAATTGATAAGCCTTTAATTGAGCATGCCACCTGCTTTCTGCGTCGGGCACCTGCTTTTGAGCTACGCCGCGGATGCCATGGCGAGGTACGATGCGGATGGCTTGATCGCACCTCATATCCACAAAAGTCGCGGCGACCTTGCCAAAGTCAACGATACGAAGCCTGCGATTGCCCACCGTGCAGCCCGTAGCTGCCGAGACACCATCAGCGGCACAGCCGTCTGTTTCGACCAGAGTAATAAGGTGCTTACCAGTGCTGGGTACCTTCAGACCAAGCACCTGACCCGCAAGTAAGCCCATACGAACGCCAAGCACCTGCCGGGGGCATAGATTAGTATGCCTGGTAGCAGACTGTTCCAACAGTTGAGCCATCGAAGCCATTCCAGGTAACTCCATTATCATCTCCATTGTTCAAATATTCCCTCAAGACGCCTGTCGTATCTCTTCGACCGCAGCAGGATTAACGAGCGCGCCCAGGTCGCCAGGCTCTTCACCCAAGTAAGCTGAGCGGATGAGGCGGCGCATCACTTTGGCGTTACGCGTCTTGGGAATATCGCCCACAAAACGAATCTCCTTGGGAGCGAGCGGCTTGCCCAGCTCTATGGCAACCCGCAGCTCCAATTCAGTGCGCAGGGATTCTGTCGCTGTTGAATCAGATTGCAGCACCACAAAGGCGACCACTGCCTGCCCCTTGATCTCATCTGGCACCCCGATGGCAGCGGCCTCAGCAACAGCAGGATGGCCGACGAGCAGGTTCTCAACCTCCGCCGGCCCTAAGCGTTTACCAGCTACTTTGATCGTATCATCCGAACGCCCAAGGATGAAGTACATACCATCCTCATCAATAACTGCAAAGTCACCATGGACCCAAAGATCAGGAAAACGACTCCAATATGTTTCGATGTAGCGCTGCGGGTCTTTCCAGAAACCGCGCGTCATGCCGATCCAGGGTTGGCGCACCACCAGCTCACCAACCTCGCCTTTGACTGGTTGGCCGCTCTCATCCACAACGTCGGTTGCCATACCAGGAGGCGTGCCAGAGAAGGCACATGGCTTAAGAGGACGTAGAACGTTGCTCAATACGATGCCCCCGCTGATCTCTGTGCCACCTGAGTAGTTAATGATAGGCACCTCACCCCGCCCAACAGTCTCGAAGAGCCAGCGCCACGGGTCCGGATTCCAGGCCTCGCCAGTCGAGCCCAGAATGCGCAGCGAACTTAAATCGTGGCGCAGCACCGGCTCATCCCCGTGAAGCATAATGGCGCGCGCATAGGTAGGCGTGAGACCCAAGCAGGTGACGCTATGTCGTTCCACCAAGGCCCACACCCGATCCACATCAGGGTAGTCCGGCGCACCGTCGTAGATGAGCATGCTTGCCCCTAATATCAGCACACCGAAAACCTGCCACGGGCCCATCATCCAGCCCATATCGGTCATCCAGAACATTGTGTCGAATTCCTGAATGTCGAAGCCGTGAGCCATATCCTGGGCGCACTTGATAGGGAAGCCGCAATGAGTGTGGACCGCTCCCTTGGGCCTGCCGGTGGTGCCGCTGGTGTAGATGATCATGATTATATCTTCAGCGTCAGTGTGCTCAGTAGGGGTTATGGCTGGTTGGTCCGCCACAAAATCATGCCACCAGACATCGCGCCCAGAAGACATAGGCACATCCATTCCCGTGCGCTTATAGACAATCACTTTACCCACTGAAGGAACGTCCCGCAGCGCCTGATCAACTATGGGTTTCATCGCTATGTGCCTGCCGCGCCTGAACATCCCATCAGCGGTGAATACCGCTTTGGCTTCGGCGTCGACCAGCCGCGTGGCAACAGCACCCGGACCGTAGCCGGAGAAAAGAGGCAGGATGACACCACCGATCTTGGCAATTGCCAGTAGAGCGATGGCAATCTCAGGTAGCATGGGCATAAACAAGCCAATAGCATCACCTTTGCCCAAACCAGCGGCTCGCAAGGCCCCCGCCACCCGGTTGACCTCACAGAACAGTTCACGATAGGTCAACAGACGTACATCTCCATCCTCAGCCTCATAACGGATGGCAACCCGGTTCTGCGTCGGGGTGTCCATCCACTTATCGAGGCAGTTATGGACGATATTAAGCTGCCCGCCCACACACCATTCGGGCCACTGAATACCGCCCGATAGGTCGACAACCTGTGTGTAAGGCTGATAAAACTCGATGCCCAGGTCCTCAAAGACCGCTTCCCAGAACCAGGCAATATCGCTGGTAGAGCGTTCAATCAATTGCTCATAGGTAGCCAAGCCATGACGGTCCATGAAACGCTTGAGGCGGCTGCGCTGCAAATAATCCTGGCTGGGACGCCAGACAATGGGCTGGTCGAATGGGAATTGGGCATGATTTGTCATTAGAAATTTACGCGGTCGAGTCCTTTGAGAGTTAACATTGCGCGGGCTTCTTCCGGGGCGGCTATCTCGCGATCGAACTCAGCAGCGAGCCGTTTGACTTTCTCGACCAGGTCCACATTGGTAGCTAAAACCCGCCGCCGGACGAAGATATTATCTTCCAGCCCAACCCGTACATGCCCGCCCATCATAATACCCATTGCAGCCATATTAAACTCCATTGGGTATCCTACGCCAATCACTGACCAGCGATAGTTCTCCGGGCCAAACAAACGGTCGGCAGTCTGTATCATCGTAATCAAGTCTGCGGGGGTTGCAGCCAAGCCACCTAAAACACCTAGCACAAACTGGATCCAGTAAGGAGGCTCGACAAAGCCGGATTTCTCCATAAATTTCAAGTTATAGAGATGGCCTACATCGTAGGCCTCAAATTCCGGCCTGACGTTCTTCTCCTTCATGGTATTGGCAAAAACTTCCATATCACCAAAGGTATTACGAAAAATAAAATCTTTGGTACCTTCGACATAATCTTGTTCCCAATCAAGCTGCCAATCCTGTGGGCCGTAGCGACGTGCAACCGGGTGCATGGAGAAATTCATCGAACCCAGGTTAAAAGTACCCAGCTCTGGCTGGCATGATGACACCCCCCGCAAGCGTTCTTGGGGGGTCATCCCCATACCGCCACCGGTGGTGATACAAATTATCGCGTCACAGCCTGCCTTGATGCGGGTTACAATTTTGCGGACAAGTTCCGGGTCCGAGGAAGGACTCCCATTCTCGGCACGGGCATGGACGTGGATTGAGGTAGCCCCAGCTTTAGCGCAGGCAATGCCATCGTTAGCGATAGCATCAATGGTGTATGGTAAATGCGGGGTTTGGGTTGGAACTGTTATGGCCCCAGTGAGTGCTGATGTTAGTATAAGTTTATCCATATGTAGCTCCTCATATGAAGGCTTTAATCGCATCGAGCTGTAAACATTTGATACGTTCCCATTAAGCGCACAGGGAGGAGTAGGCAGCACAGATCCGATCTTGTATGCTTAGGTCACGAAACACTTCTTCGCAACCAGAAAGACGCAGATTAAAGAAAGATCGTGCCAACGTCTATACTGTCCTCCAGTGCTACACTCAGCTCTTGCTTCTGATATCCTGGATACTCTACTTCCAGGCTATACTTGCCGTTATTTTCTTCAAGATTATCGATTTTGAAATCGCCGAAGTTATTAGTCACGGTGGTATCGATCACCTTTCCAGAGCCATTCTTCAAAAAAACCTTGGCTCCCTCAGCACATTCATCTACATCTTTTAAAGCCACGCTGCCAGTAACAAAACATTTTGTAAACCGGTATAGATTTTTGTAGTACACACGCGGCTCGAGACCATATTCTGGATGCAGGGTGTCTAACTTATCAGATTCAATCATCCGCTGCATTTCTAAATCTTCAATGTGCACAAATTCCAAAGCTCCTGTCGGGCAAGCTTGAACACATCTCGGCTCATCCCAGCCTTCATCAAGAAGATGTGCACAGAAGGTGCATTTCTGAGGCAGGTCTAACTCATCGTTCCACCAGATGACACCATAGGGACATGACTCAACGACAGCTTTTTGCCCTTTAGCCTTGAGCGGATCAATGATAACAATGCCATCGTCCCTTTTGTAGACAGCCTCGCCTTCTGCCGCCTTTATACAATCAGCGTCATCGCAATGCATACACGGGAGAGGCAGGTAGGAAACATCCACCTTGGGAAATTGACCCCTTTCTTTGCGCAAAATGTCTATCCATCTTTGACCCATTCTCGGTTGAGCTGATGAGTAGGGCAGAAAATCATTCTCGAAGTATTCATCCTTGCAAGCTAGGAAACAATTGTTGCAATCATGACATTTGGCGATATCGACAATCAGGGCCCACTTGTTCATGCTATTTCTCCTTCATGTAATTCGATTTCCACGAGACATGAGTTGGGTGCCATCCCGGCTGAGTTCTTCGTGATGTAACGGCTTGGAGTCAAGATATTTATACATCCGCTTCGATCTGTTGCCTCCCCAGGCTTGCCCAATGGGTCATAGTCTGCACAGGATTCATAGGAGTGAACCGTACCTGGTGGGAGACGCTCAGTTACCTGCGCTGCGCAGATAACCGAGCCGCGGTCATTGAAGACTTTAACCAGGTCGTTCTCTCGGATACCTCTTCTTTCGGCATCTTTAGAGCTTAACCGTATGATCCAATAGTAATAACTAACCCCCTTGAGAACCCGATGATCCTTGACTTCGTTAACCCAACTCTCCTTGGCATCGCCCATGGTGTGAAAGCTGAAGCGCGGGTGGGGCGAGATCAACTGAAGTGGGTACTTATCGTAAAGCTCTGTGGTATGGTGGCCTTCCCAGGATGGGATGTATTTAGGAATGACCGGTCGTTCTTCATCTTCAGGATCGAATTTCTTGAGGCTGGAAGATTCAAACTCTAACAGCCCCGAGGTTGTCTGAAGTCCAAAACCGAATACTTCTTGAGATTCAGGAGGCGGCCCCGCATCCGGTGTGTCCCTTTTCTTATCCTCGGCAAACCATCTTAATGCAGGTGTCGGTTTGTAATCATCTGGTATGGGGACAACAAAATATCCCTTTTGGAAAAATTCGTCCCAGGAGACATACTTGGGCAGATCGCTGGCGTCAAACATACGTCTGACCCAATCCATCTCCGTCAGGCCACCTTCGGTATAGACGTCAAACAAACCCAGCTTACTGGCTAAGAACGCAAAGATTTCATAGTCTGATTTCGATTCTCCCAGAGGTTCGATGCATTTTTTCTGCATGCTGATGACTCTGTGGTTGACCTGGCAGGTGGAGTCAGGGATATACCCGAGACAACCAGCAAATTCGCTAATGTCCCATCTTTCAAAATTAGTGCAGGCGGGCAATATAATATCTGCAAACTTAGCCTCACCCTCAAACCAGATGGACTGGTTAACCACAAAAGGAAGCCTATCGGTCTGGTAAGCCTTTACATACCGGTTGGTCTCATTCATAGTACCTATAAACGAGCCCCCATACTTATAATACATCTGGATTTCCGGATAACCGTCTGCAGGATACTTATATTTGTGGAATTGAGCCTCAATCGACTGGCCACAGAATCCCTTGCCCCGCCACTCATACTCGCCGTCGAGGATACATTCAGGTATCTTTAGCCTAGGGATGTGCTGCCCCATGGGAGCGTTTATGCTTGAGCGGGTAGGGCGCGTATGCATCCTATACACGAAGCGATAGCCGGCGGCAGAATTGTCCACATCACCGGATATGCCTCCCTCGGCATAACCGGGAAAGAGAAACTCCGAGTTGTGCGGGGCACCCTGCGTTGTTGACCAGATATTGATACCCGGCTTCCCCAGACCCTGCATGGACAGAAGACTGATCATCAGGCGGGCCCATTCTCCTCCATATGCGGTTCTGCAAGCTCCTCCCCACCCACCCAGGCCACCAGCAGCCAGCATGGTCTTTTTGGAGCCCCATTCTCTGGCCAATGCCTTAATCTCTCTGGCAGGGATAGTGCTTTCCTTTTCTGCCCACTCGGGCGTTTTAGCCACCCCATCTTCTACTCCGAGAATATAGTCTTTCCATTTGTCAAATCCAACAGTGCGGGTGTTTATGTATTCTTTATCGTAGAGATCTTCAGTTATCCAAACATAAGCAATGGCACAGGCCATAGCATTATCTGTTCCTGGTCTCGGAGCAAACCACTTGTCAGAAAATAGGCCAGCCGTGTGATTGTAAAAGGGATCGATAAAAACCATTTTGACCCCTAGGTCCTTTAACCATTGTCTACGAATGGTACTTTCGAAAGCGGAATAGATACCGCTAGTGGACTCAGGGTCGCTAGACCAAAATACGATCATATCCGTGTTCTTGAGCGCATCCTCCAGTAAATCGTACTGTTCCGGAATGCCAAGCCGGTGGCTAAATCCCCACTGGTGCATGCCTCCCCAATGCCAGCCCTCCCAACTATCTGGATTATGCTCAGCAGAGGTATAGCCAACAAGATTCATAAACCTGAGGTAAGCGCTGTGACGATAACCCACATGTCCCCAAAGATGGTGAGAACCCGGAGTTGAAAGTATTGCGGCTGGGCCGTATTCGCGTTTGATCCGTTTGATCTCGCTGGTGACAATATCCGCTGCCTCATCCCAGCTGATACGTTCATAACCTGAGATGCCCCGGTTCTCACAATTACGATCGCCATCGGGATCAAAATCAACCCGTTTGAGCGGGTAAAGCAATCGTTTTGGCGAATAGATCATCGAACGCCAGGCTAGCGAATAAGGGGAGATAGTGGTTTTTCGTGGTCGAGAAAACTCCCTACCCCTGGCTTTAATGACCCAGGATGGCGCGTCGTCATCATCAAATTCCATAGGTGTTATACGTATTATCTTATCATCCTGAACATAAACAAATACCGGTCCACCTGTAGTTCCGTTGGTCAACTTCTCAATGGTTCCCATATCCAAACCTCCTTATAAACAAAAAAAGCTATAAACTTTTACGAATGCGCCTCGACTTCAGCTGGTCTCGTAGCAAACCCAATAAACCCTGTGGTGCTACCAACATGATGACAACCAGTATTACTCCTTGGATAAGCAGGCTGATTCCAGCGTATCTTGCTAATTGAAACTGCAAAATCACTACGATGATCGTTCCAACCAGCGGTCCCCATTCTAAGCCAATGCCCCCAATGACCGTGGCGAGCAGCACGATCATTAACCAACTCATATCGTAAGCACTATTAGGCTCTATGTAGCCTTGATAAGTATAGAAAATGGCTCCGGCGATGCCCATCACGAAGGCAGCAATGATAAAGGAAAACAGCTTCAATCGGAAAACATTGACCCCCAAGCTTGCCGCGCTGACATCATTATCGCGAATTGCAGCCAGCCCGAATCCGAATTTCGAACGTAAAATGATCCCGATAAGTATGACTGAAACAAGGCCAATGGCCAAACCTAGCCAGTAGCTAACCTCAGGTGGAATTGCGCTTACTCCCTTAATCATATAGCCTGCCCCCCCACCTTGAAGATTTCCTCCAACCGGTCGCCATCTAAGGAACACCAGACGCAATATTGCAGGCACTACCAGCGTCCCGATTGCAAAATAAATACCCTTCATCCTGAAGACTGAAATTGAAATCAAACCAGCGAATAATGCCGCAACCACGCCTCCGGCTACCGACCCCAAATAATAAGGTATTCCTAACCAGGACATTATCGTCATTGTGTAGCCACCCAGCCCAATAAAGGCGGCTGGACAGAGGGCAAGCAAACCGCTGAAACCAGCTAGCAAGTTCCACATGTTTGCCGCAGCCAAGAACACAAAAAAATAAAACAAGTACAGCAGCCAGACCTGGGGGACGTCTAATATTGGGAGTACGATCAAACTCAACAGTACCGCTCCAAACAATATATAAGGTACATAACGACGGATAGTTGTTCTCATATATCCTCTAACGACCGAACAAACCTTGCGGCCTAATTGTTAGAACTAGCAGAACCATCAAAAATGGAACTAGCAACTGTCCGGTAGGTCCCCAGAAATATCCACCTAACGTTTGGGATAACCCAAAGATCATGCCACCTAAAAAAGTTCCCACCATGCTGCCCAGTCCACCTAATATGATCACCCCAAAGGCGATAATAAGCAGGGCGTTTCCCGAGGTCGGGTTGAAGGGAAAAGTTAAACCAAAGAATACACCCGCTATTGCAGCCAACCCCATGGCGATACCAAAAGCGATCTGATATACCCTGTTCGAATTGATACCCATAAGCTCTGCTGTACCCCTATCCTGGGAAGCAGCAGTAATGGCCTGACCTATGTAAGTCTTTTTCAGGAACTGACGAACAATCAGCATCACTACCAAAGCAGCTAAAAAATCGAGAATGTACACTAATGGGATATAGATATTACCGATCTGAAAGCTTTCAAAGGAATAATCCGTTATTAGTGACCTGGATTGTGGAGTCCAGATGATCTGGGTTGCGTTCTGGATGATGAGGGCAATGCCGAAAGTAATGATCAGAGCAGCATCCGCGGACAGTCTTACAGCGCGGTGCAGGAGATATTTCTCAATCAAGATACCCAGGACAAAGAACAAGGGGATACCCGGGAGCAACCACAAAATCGGGTCTATTCCCCAAGCAGTAAGTGCTGCAAAAGCCATGTAGCTGCCGAGAATGACCAGAGTTCCATGAGCAACGTTAA
>DAOVXM010000073.1 GCA_030636125.1 Chloroflexota bacterium
ATGTTTATAAGTGTAGCACAGATGTTCGAATTGTCAAGGGGATGAGGCTGATGATATTGAAGGTGGAGTGAATTCAGTCCATGGCGAGATGGGCGGATCGGTTTTATAGCCATTTTTTCCGCGGAAAGTGAAGTAAGTGACTAGTCCAGGGTAAATACGGACGTCCCAATTGTATTTTGCACCAGCGTAATCTATAAACACTTCGTAATCTCCGGCTGGAAGGTCCCCTAATACCATATTCTCGCGATAGTAAGGATCGCTGACCACGGGCCCCTTACCATAAGATTTAACATTCCAATTCTGTCGTGTTTCTTTGGATCTCACAGTTACCAGGTGACTCTCCAATGGATATCCGCCTGTGTTCATGATGCGCGCTACCAGTACACCCCAGCCTTGAGGTGGGGCAAGCCACAGTTCAGGGTTCCGTGAGACGAAAAAATCATTCTTACCTACTCTGATCTCAAAATGCAGGTGCGGTCCAGTTACTTTGCCAGTTTGCCCTACATAACCAAGTAAATCACCGGTCTCAACTAATTGCCCTACCTCGACATTAATGCTTCGCAGATGACCATAAACAGAGTACAGGACTTCACCTTGGAATCCGAAATCATGCCGGATGGTAATCGCAAGACCGTAAGGATCTGAAGGGTCATCGTTTCCTAGGTAGAGTCCATAACCTGCCCAAACAACTCTTCCAGATCCTACTGCCAATACATCTGTACCTAAATTGGCGGGAATATCAATGCCTGTGTGAACTACATCTGGCAAGAAGACACCACCATAGCGATAATCTGCTACAGGCCAGTTGATTTCATTAGCCGCAATAGGTGGGGAAAAATAACAGTGGTCGAAGGGTGTGGGCGCCCACGGTGCAGGATATAAGGGGGGTCGCCAGGCCGAGACTGGTGCGGGTCCTGGTGTGGGAAAAGAAAAGCGCAGGGGATCGTGAACTGGGGTTGGGAATTGTTCGATAGAGAGATGGCTGATTTCTGGGGTTTCTGGAATTGAATTTATGACTGCAGTTGGGGTATCAAATTCTGGAGTAATTTGGGTTATCGTTGGAGTATCGTGAACCGGATTAACTTGATTCCTCTGGGGAAGCGAAGTCACAGATTTTGATTGGCAGGCAGAAAGGACCAGCAAAACCATGACCAGGACAATGCGTGACGATCTATTCATCGAACGCTTATTATGTTATTTAGTGAATATCCTGTCTTAGGTGTATTTATGGCTTCGGGTGGGTAGATCTCCAGCATGGCTGAGTACCAGTCCAATCCATCAATCAAAACGAATTCATTGTAACGGGCGGATGGAATGGCTGAACGCCATGTAGATAGCGCGGGTAAACGTTGCCACCCGAAGCTAGCTGCCAGTTGAGTGTAATCCAACCAGTATCCTGGTGGGATAGAACTCACAGGAGCACCACCTTGTTCATAAGTGCGAGGATCACCACTGTATCGGGCATTTAAATCCCAAGGAAGGTTATAAAGTGGCATACCCTGGCTACCATCTTGAAAACGGGCTCTCAAGTAAACCCGCCAGTAGGTTTCGGAGCCGAAGTCTTCCCGCATAACTACCATCCAGCCAGCATTGCTCACCACCGGGTTGAGCGTAAAGGCGCGCCCTGTGTATAACCAATCTTCAAGTTTTCCAGGGGACAGAGGGGATGTTAAGGGGACGTATGCATTTTCTAATGTAGATAAATAGTCCCAACCAATTCTGGTGGCGAGTGCCTCACGTAGAGCGATAAAGGATTCGTCTACCAAATCCTGAAGCATAGGGTAAGGGGCTTCGACATCCAGAATTGGTACAACTAGACGCCGTCCTCCTGGCGTCCCGTCACTGTTTTCCAGGGCTACTTGCCAGCTAGGGGTTGGATTGGCTTCAGCTATTTGAGTTAGTGATGCGGGTAATGGATCCGGTAAGTTGAAATTACTCCAGGTCAAACCAGCTAGTGAACCTATCAATGGGATGGGTGGTAGCGCCAATCCATCAGAGTCTATGCTGTATCCGGTTAAGTAGGTACGGTTTGGTGTTAGCAGGGAAGTGAATAGAGTACCACCATCAGGACTCCATACCGGATGATTGCCGGTTCCGGCTATGCGGGGCTGAGCTAGATCCTCAGCAATATTATAAATGTAGATATCCTGATAACCCTTGGCTGTTGAAGCCCATGCCAATGAGTTACCATCTGGCGACCAAGCCGGATAAGTATCGGATGTGCCTGAATTCTGGCTGACATTTATAAAGCGATCATCAATTACGTCCAGGTCAGCCAACCAGATATCACTATCACCGCTACGTGTAGAAACAAAAACAATATTTCGCCCGGTGGGAGACCAAGCTGGAGCATAATCGATTCCTGGATGATTTGTCAAACGGATAGATTCTCCGGTCTCAGGATTGTCTTTGTCTACCTGGCGGATAAAGATATCCAGATTATTAGCGGCACCAGTGCTATTGAGATCGGAAGTCTCACCTGAGTTTGGAGTTGTATAACTTTCATAAACCAACCAATTACTGTCAGGTGACCATGAAGGAGCCCCATCGTGTTCCGGTGTGTCTGTGACTTGGATAGTTGCGCCAGTAGTGAGATTCAATACATATATGTCCCAATACCCATTTCTATTTGAAGCGAATGCCAGCTGTGTCCCACTCGGACTGATTGACGGATTGATATCATCCCAGTTACCAAAGGTCAGGCGAGTAAATGGTAATGTTTGGGGATGGTAGGCAAATAAGTGCTTGTATCCACCTTCATCAATTGACAAGAATAATGTGCCAAATTCGTGTGATACAGCTTCTTGAAGTGTGGAAGTTTGTGTAAGTGTCACCTGGATTGTTTGAGTTGGCGTTGGTGTAATGTTTAATCCTAGAGAAGAGAGGCTATCTAGAGAGTTCGTTGATGAAGTTGGAATGCCTGAACTATTTTGGCTGGCTATTTCCTCTTGTGTTTGGTAGGTTTGTTTTGTGTATTGGGCATATGGTTCGTAATTAGGATTCGGGGTGGGTTCGTTGTCCGTTGAGGCTGCTATCTGAGGGCTCTGTCCCATACCTCGTCCATTGATCAACATGCCGGTCAATAGTAGCATAACGATCACCAGTAACAATAAAAGAATGCGACGGATTTGGTGGTTACGCCGTATCGGTGAATACTGTAGGTGGGTGTCGTTAGGGGATTTCCACATAGATGACTGAAGCTGGAGGAGATTGTTCCTCGAGCTTGAATCATTCTAGCATGTGCAAAAGGGGGCGTCAATTATGCAAGTGTTAATTAGAGCATACAATGTTGTAAGCCCAATTAATCTTCGAACCCAAGGCTGTACAAGTTGTAGTAATAGCCGCGCTGAGCGATTAAATCCACGTGGTTACCTTGCTCCACATTCTGTCCTTTGTGGATAACTACGATATGATCAGCATTGACCACAGTGGATAAACGATGAGCGATAACAAAGGCTGTTCTTCCCTGTAAAAGACGTGCCAGGGCATTTTGGATGATGAGCTCGGTTTGGGTATCTACACTGGAGGTGGCTTCGTCTAGGATAAGGATATGAGGACCAGCTAGCATGGCGCGGGTGAAAGAGATCAACTGCCGCTGTCCTACGGATAACATTACGCCTCCTTCCTCGACCGGAGTGTCATAGCCAAGACGCAACTGGTTGATGAACTCATGGGCTCCTACAGCTTTCGCGGCCGATTTTATTTCCTGGTCGGAAGCATTTAAGCGACCAAACTGAATGTTTTCTCTAACTGTTCCGCTGAATAGAAAGGGATCCTGTAACACTATGCCCATTTGCTGTCTTAGGCTATTTTGTTTCACGTCACGCAGGTCGTAACCATCAATCAGAATGCGTCCATGTGTGGGATCATGGAAGCGACTGAGAAGCTTCACTAAAGTCGATTTACCGGCACCAGTTTCTCCTACCAGGGCAACAGTCTCTCCAGGCTTTACATGAAGATTGATGTTCTCCAATACGAGTTTTGGGTCATTGCTATAGTGAAATGATACTTGCTCGAAGAGCACTTCCCCAAGTATTGGAGGAATATCAATGGCTTCGGGAGCATCTTGTACCTCGATAGGCGTGTCCATCAGAGCAAAGATGCGCTCTCCCCCCGCCATTACTGATTGAAAAGTATCAAAACGACGGCTCAGGTCACGAATCGGATCAAAAAAACGCTGGATATATAGGACAAAGGCCACTAAAACCCCGGGTGTAATGGCTTGAGCACCTCCCAGATTCTCTCCCAATACGGCTACACCTCCCAACCAGATCACTAGAGCCATAGCGATACCCGCCAATAATTCCATCACTGCGGGGAAAGCAGCTCCAACGCGTGCTGCCGTTAGATTTGTATTTAGATTATTGCGATTGACTTCATCCCTGTAATAAGCGTAATTGATCTCTTCTCTTGAGAAGGCTTGTACAACCCGTACGCCGTTGATATTTTCCGCCAGAATAGAGTTCACCCAACTGATTGCTGAGCGAACCCGTCGGTAGTTCTCACGGGCTCGCCGGCGAAATATTATCGTCGCAACGATCATGAATGGAAGCACGGTGAAGGTGAGCAAAGTAAGGCGAACATTCATCGCTAACATCACAACTAGGATAAAGGCCAGTGTAAACAAATCGCGAGCGGTCGCTAACACTGCCCAGGTGATGAATTCTCGTACCACACCTACATCGTTGATGACTCGAGTGATGACTCTTCCTACACTATAATGGCTGTAAAAACTGAGAGAAAGGTTTTGAAGGTGCTTGAATAAGTTTGCTCGCATATCAAAAATTATGGATGTTCCGGCGCGGGCCATCAGGTTGATACGAGTGTAAGTAACTAACCATTGAATTACTGCAACTAATAGATACAGGATCAATGTTTGGCGAAGAATCGTAAGTGATCCTGCTTCCAAACCGGAGTCAATCGTTACTTTTATCAAGTATGGCCCAGCAACTGAAGCTGCAGAACCGATGAGCATTAGAACCAGTGAAATGAGAATCTGCCAACGATATGGATGAGTGAACCCCACCAGCCGACGGACAACTTGGGGATCATAGCTTTTTGTCAGGACCTCTTCGGGGATTGTGGATACTTGGGCCATAATTACCCTAACTTTCCAGTCTGTCTTGGTTATCTTGAAATGGGAAATGAGGTTCTGGCAACACTGCTGTTTCAATTCTTTCTAAATCTCCCACGAACTACTCCTGATCTTTTAGTTGCAGGTTATATATTTCATTATATAGACCATTCGAAGCAAGTAATTGGTGATGAGTGCCCCGTTCAACGATGTGCCCATGATCCATTACCAATATCACATCGGCGCGTCGAACGGTGGATAAACGGTGTGCAATGACAAAAGTAGTACGCCCTTCCATCAGGTTTTCCAGTGCTTGTTGGATAAGGCGCTCAGTTTGCATATCTACGCTAGAAGTCGAATCGTCCAGAATCAGGATACGTGGATTCATTAGCAATGCGCGTGCGATAGCAATTCGTTGACGTTGCCCACCAGAAAGTGTTACCCCGCGTTCGCCCACGATTGTATCGTATCCATTTGGGAAATCTAAGATGAAATCATGTGCCTGTGCTGCCCTTGCTGCTGAGATGATCTGTGTTTCTTCGGCATCCGGTATTCCGTAGGCGATGTTTTCCCGGATGGTTGTTGAGAAGAGCAAAGATGTCTGTAGTACTATTCCGATTTGCTTACGGAGTGAGACTAGATCTACTCTGCGAACATCATTGCCATCGATCTTTACTGCTCCTTCGGTAACTTCATAGAATCGTGGAATTAGATTAACCAGGGAGGTCTTGCCTGAGCCAGTAGCACCAATTAGGGCGACGATTTGGTTTGGCTCAATACTCAGTTGGATATTCTTGAGAGCATGAGATTTTTCACCTCTATACTTGAAACATACATCCTGGAAAGTCACTTGACCAGCGAGAGATGGTAGGTATAAGGCGTTAGAGGGGGATTGAATTTCTGGATCCATGTCGAGGATTTCATATGTTCGTTGCACTCCTGCTATAGCTTCTCCAGCCAGGTTGACCAGCCAAGTAAGCTGGCGAGCAGGTAATGCTAATAAGAGCAGATAACTGTTGAAAGCCACAACTTCACCGATAGTCATATCCCCATTCAATACCATAATTCCGCCAAACCATAAGACCAGGATCGTGCTCAGAGTTACCAAAAAATGCGTGGTCGGCATGATCTTGGACCATTCACCAATTACTGCAAGGCGAGCGCTGTACAAAGTGCGATTGGCGCTATCGAATCGTTCGACTTCATAAGGTTCACGTGCAAAAGCGCGCACTACCTGAACCCCAGTTATGTTTTCTTGTATGCGAGATGAAAGTTCGCCTAACATTTGATTCACTTGAAGGAAGTACCCCCCAATTTTACTCCCCAGGTTTGTTGTCATAATCACTAGCGGTATCAATGGCAACAGAGAAATCCCTGCTAAGCGAGCATTTGCGGTAAATAAGAATATGACAATACTTATAAAAAGCAATATCAGGTGGATTAATTCCACGACACCGAAACCAGTGAACCTTTCAATAGAACGGACATCCTCAATACAACGACTGATTAATTGTCCTGTTTGCGCATGGTCGTGATAAGTAAATGATAAATGTTGGATGTTATCATATAGTTGGTTACGCAAGTCGTAGCCGATATGGGCTGCGATCCACTCACTAAGGTAACGTTGAAGGAAAATTAAAATCGCAGTGATGAGGCCGATACCCAATATGAGCAATGCAGACTTGAACAGGAATTGCACATCCCCGTTAGATAAACCAATATCTATTACCTGTTTGAGAATCATTGGGAAAAAGAGTTGGGCTGCAGTGATCCCCAACAATGAGACCAGTGCAAATAAAATTTGTAGGCTGTATTTACCCAGGAAAGGGTGCAAACGCCATAATTGTTTCATAATTGGTGGATAACCAGGGAATACGAATTAGATTTGAAACTTTGTCTCTGCTTGATCGACAACCATACGTTTCTGTTTAGTGAGATCTACTTCTATCTCTTCGCCTGTGCTTATCGGTTCCTCTAAATAGTAGATAATGGCAGAGACAGTGAAATCACCGTGAGTATCTACGCCACGCAGGTGCAGAGTGATTTCCATCTTGGCTTCAATGCTCTCAATGATACTAACACTGGCGACTTGGCTACCTTGAGCGTCTCTAAGACTGATTTCGCTATTAGGTCGTTTCAGGAAAGGTGTGATTTCAAGGTAGACTTTGACACGCCGGTTATCTGGCCAAGGTTCGGCGCGCAATTCAACAATCTTCACATCATCGGGTGGAAGGGGGATAGCACCAGGGTCTTGAAAGAAAATATCCATAAATTTATATCCTCAGCAAAAGTAGTTGGAGGCATTATAACTTACCCAAAAATAATGGGATGAAAAAACTCCCCCGAAAAGATCGGAGGAGTTTGAACATGAATTGAAGAGTAATTATATACCCACCATATAAGCCAATCCAATGGTTCCAGGACCTGTATGAGTTCCCACTACAGGACTGATAGTTGAGAAAATACTCTCAACGGTATTAATGCGACTGTTGGCTTGTTCAAGTAGCTCTTTAGCTTCACCTGGGACATTGGCGTGTAATGCAGCCAAACGTACAAGTTCTTTCCCAGCGACACGTTCCCCAACCATATCCAAGATACGTTGGAGCGATTTTTTACGAGTACGAACACGCTCCACTGATTCAACCCGTCCCCCA
The DNA here is from genome assembly GCA_030636125.1 of Chloroflexota bacterium. The sequence goes on from DAOVXM010000073.1 coordinate 7,729, forward strand.
GTTACTTCCAAGATAGGCTTTATGTTCAGTGCTGCGCCAAGAAAACGAGAACCACCTCCGATACGACCACCCCGGTGTAGAAACTCCAGTGTTTCGACCGCAAAAACTACCCCTGTATGCTTCTTTGCTTTTTCGGCCAAGGCTTTGCACTCTGATAAGTCAGCCCCTTCCGCAGCCAATCTCGCCGCAGCCAGTACCTGGAAACCCAATGCCATAGCTACGGTTTCCGAATCGACGATTTCAATGTTTGTATCAGGGAAGGATTCCCGCGCTTGAGTTGCAGAATCGATGGTCCCGGAGAGCTGGTTCGATAAAAGCACAGCTAAGATATCGTAACCTTCTTCTGATAATTTGGTGAATATATTATGGATTGAGGTTACAGTGACTTGTGACGAGGTCGGCATCACTTTTGCTGTTTTTAGTTTTTCATAGAATTCATCTGGTTGGATGTCCACCCCATCTTCGAAAGTTTCCTCCGCCCAAATCAATATCTGAGGAGCTACGGAAATATTGTACTCCTCCACCAAATCTTGGGGGATATAAGCAGTACTATCGGTAACAATGGCTACTTTTGACATAAAACCTCCTTAGATTTAATGATAAAGAAGACGAAAAAAGCACCCTCACACTTTGTTAAAACCCTATATGAAATGTAAAGTTACGTCTCAACCATCCTTGACCATTCATCTCATCCATACTAAAATGCAATGTTGTGTTTGAGAATCTAACCGAACGCTTAGATAACGTATTTAACCAACTTCGCCGACGCGGTAAACTCTCTGAGAAAGATGTTGATACTGCCATGCGCGAAGTTCGTTTTGCGTTGTTAGAGGCGGATGTAAACTACGCTGTATCTAAAGATTTTGTGGCTCGGGTGCGTGAACGTACCGTCGGTCACGAGGTTTCACGCGCGCTCAATCCGGGCCAACAGGTTGTAAAAATTGTCAATGAGGAGTTTATAACAACTCTTGGTGAACCAGAACGGTTCAACTTAAGTGGACCAAAACCACGTGTGGTTATGTTGGTTGGCCTACAAGGTTCAGGAAAGACGACGGCAGCTGGAAAATTGGCAAAACGCTTACGTGCCAAAGGTGAACGGGTGATGTTGGTTGCGTGTGACCCTTACCGCCCGGCTGCTGTTCGCCAGCTTGAAACCCTGGGAGAACGATTGAATGTTCCCGTTTACTTCGAGCAGAATGTGAAGCCCCCCTTATTGGCGACACACGCGCGAGATAGTGCTCAAAAAGGAGGCTATACAGTAATTCTCTTGGATACGGCTGGTCGTTCCCAGCTTGATAATGAGCTCATGGATGAACTGCGAGCAAT
>DAOVXM010000041.1 GCA_030636125.1 Chloroflexota bacterium
AGATCTGAATAATTGTCCATACTTGCAGACCGCTAACTCCAATAGTAATTGAGTATTCTGTCTCCATGGAATAACTGCTTCTAAGAGTAGTTGCAAGACCAGCTAACCCTAAAGGAAAATGCAATGGAAAAATATGTTGCATCTATAGACCACGGTACAACCAGCACCCGCTGTATGTTGTTTGACCACACTGGTTCCGTTATCAGTATTGCACAGAAAGAACACAATCAAATATATCCAAAACCAGGCTGGGTGGAACATGATCCATTGGAGATATGGGAGTGCACCCAAACTGTTTGTCGGGAAGTTATCAATAATACTGAGATCAATTCTGGTGATATAGCCGCGATCGGGATAACAAACCAACGAGAGACAACCATCATATGGGACCGCAACACAGGTAGACCATATTACAACGCCATTGTATGGCAAGACACTCGCACAAAAGAAATCTGCGAAAAACTTGCAATTAATGGGGGACAAGATCGATTAAGATCGAAAGTTGGCTTACCATTGACAACCTATTTTTCTGGTCCGAAGATTAAATGGATTCTTGAAAAAGTCGAAGGTGTTCAATCAGCCGCAAATCGAGGTGATGCAATCTTCGGCAACATTGACACTTGGCTAATTTGGTGGTTAACAGGCGGACCGAAGGGGGGTTCATATGTTACAGATGTTACTAATGCCAGTCGTACCATGCTGATGAATCTGGAGACGCTTGACTGGGATGAAGAAATATTAGATATCCTTGGCATCCCACTCAGCATGCTACCGCGTATAGTACCCTCAAGTGATCCACAAACTTGGGGAAACACGTATGTTGATGGTCCATTCAGAGATTCGACTCCAGTTTGCGGTGATTTGGGTGACCAACAAGCAGCATTGGTTGGCCAAACTTGCTTTAACACGGGTGAAGCTAAAAACACCTACGGAACCGGATGTTTTATGTTGCTCAATACTGGTGAAGACATTGTGCCATCAAAGAGCGGCTTGTTAACTACATTGGCTTATAAATTCGATGATAAACCCGCTATCTACGCTTTGGAAGGTTCAATTGCCATTTCTGGTGCCCTTGTCCAATGGTTGCGCGACAATCTTGGCATAATTGAAAAATCAACTGAAGTGGAAGATTTAGCAAAAACAGTCGAAGATAATGGTGGTATTTATTTTGTACCGGCTTTCTCCGGGCTATTTGCACCTTACTGGCGTTTGGATGCCAGAGGTGTCATAGTTGGTATGACGCGCTTTATCAACAAAGGGCATATCGCCCGTGCTGCACTTGAAGCCACCGCCTATCAGACAAAAGAAGTACTTGATGCCATGGAGAAAGACTCAGGGGTCGAATTAAAGAACCTTAAAGTAGATGGCGGAATGGTTCACAATGAATTACTGATGCAATTCCAAGCGGATATGTTAAATGTTCCTGTTGTCCGCCCCAAAGTCGCTGAAACAACAGCCCTTGGAGCAGCTTATGCTGCTGGTCTAGCTGTCGGATTTTGGGATAACCTGGGTGACTTGCGCGCAAACTGGCAAATCGATCAAACCTGGCAACCTCAAATGGATGAGAGCACCCGAGGAGATTATTACCAGGGATGGTTAAAGGCTGTCGAAAGAACTTTCGGTTGGGTAGAATGATAACACCATCATTTTCAGGATATCTGGGATAGGGTAATTATGCCTAAAATACAAACCGAGGTTTTAGTCATCGGGGGTGGCGCAACGGGCACTGGTATCATTCGTGACCTTGCCATGCGAGGATTTAAAGCTGTACTTGTCGAGAAAGGTGATCTTACCCACGGAACAACAGGACGTTATCATGGTTTGCTGCACAGTGGGGGGAGATACGTAGTCAAGGATCCACAAGCAGCCAAGGAGTGCATTCAGGAGAACCGCATATTACGCAATATCATGCCTCAATGTATCGAAGATACGAGCGGCTTCTTTGTCGTGACGCCTTGGGACGCAGTGGATTACGCCCCACGCTTTGTGGAAGGCTGCCATAATGCGGGTATTCCCGTTGAAGAAATATCTATAGACGAGATGTTGCGAGCAGAACCCCTGCTGAATCCAAGAATCTCCCGCTGTTTCCGAGTTCCAGATGCTTCCGCAGACTCATTTCTGGCAGCTGATTTGAACGTAGCCTCTGCCCGCGAACACGCTGCGAAAATTTTGACATACCATAAAGTGCTCAAACTTTTACTTACTGCCGATATCCAAAACTCAGCGGAAATTGGAGAGAGCACTGCTTTTCCGCCTGAAAATCGAGTAGTGGGTGCCTTGTGCTATGACCGGGTCAAGGATGAGGAAGTCATCATATATGCAGACATGGTGATAAATGCCTCCGGAGCTTGGGCAGGTGTGATAGCAGAATCGGCTGGTCTCAACCTGCCAATTATTGGTGGAAAGGGCACCATGCTCGCTATGAACCATAGGATCGTAAATACAGTGATAAACCGTTGTAAAATGCCATCCGATGGAGACATCCTTGTACCAGCGCATACGGTTTCTGTGATTGGTACAACGGACGTAAAGATCACCGATCCAGACCACTACGCCATCGAGCCCTGGGAAGTTCGCTTATGCATCGAGGAGGGCGATAAATTAGTGCCAGGTTTTAAAGACATGCGTGTCTTGCGGGCCTGGGCAGGTGTTCGCCCCCTTTACCAGGAAACTCAGACCAGCGACACACGTGACATCACGCGCGCATATATTTTATTGGATCACGAGCCTCGGGATGGGATTGCCGGATTGATAACGATCACCAGCGGGAAGTGGACCACATACCGTAAAATGGCTGAAGCGGCGGTCGATCTTGTATGTGAGAAACTCCATACCCGACGCGATTGTCGTACTCATCTAGAATTATTACCCCAAAGTCAAGAACCGAGCGGCTATCATTACCTAGGCGCTCGCTTAGACCAAATTGAAAAGAACTTTAGCTATGGTGACTTAGTTTGTGAATGTGAACTTGCTACACGAGATGATGTAGAGAAAGCCATTACTGAAGGTCAAGCCAAGACGATTGATGATATTCGTCGTGAAGTACGCCTGGGTATGGGACCCTGCCAAGGTGGCTACTGCACTTATCGCGTTGCAGGTATACTGCATGACTTAGCAATAACAAGGCAAGATACGCCCCATCCCCAGAACCATGTAGAGGAAACGAATGTTGCCATACGCGACTTTTTGCAGGAGCGATGGAAAGGTTTACTTCCAATCTTATGGGGCCAACAATTACAGCAAGAAAGGCTGGATGAGCTGATTTATTTAAGCCTATTGAATGCCGATCACGCGCCTGGTCCAAAGTCATCACGGTTAAGCCCAGTGAGTTACCTCCCACCAAAAAACGAAACTAACCATCCAACCTCAGAATTTACACAAAAAACATTGGACACGCACCGCACTGTGTCTCAGAAACATGAGACCAATTTGGACTGTCTAATCATTGGCGGAGGGCTTTCCGGGCTAGTTGCAGCATGGCATTTAAGTTCACAAGGTAAACGCGTTCGCGTGATTACAAAGGGTTGGGGCACTACACATTGGGGGTCAGGATGTATCGACGTCTTAGGCTATTTTCCCCTGGATATGGAAACTCCCGTTGATTCTCCAAAGGAATCCATCGAAAGGTTAATTCATAATGAATCTCAGCATCCTTATGCCATGGTAGGCATTAATAAGCTTGAGGAGGCATTATCTTCACTCAAGCAATTGTGCAATGATTCGGGTTATCCTTTGGCAGGATCGCTTGATCGCAACTTTATGCTACCAACAGCCTTAGGTACGATAAGACCAACTTGTTTAGCTCCACAGTCAATGATTAATGGAGATTTACGGAGTAAAGATCCTATTTGCATAGTCGGCTTTAAGCATTTTCCTGATTTTTACCCTACTTTGATAGCCGATAATTTATCTGCTATTGGCATCCCCACAAGTAGTGTGGTCTTGGATTTAGATAGTATTGAAAAGCAGCATTTCATGAATGGCCAATCCCTTGCGACAATGTTCGACACTCCTGAATTCAGATTGATATTATGCCAGGCATTGAAACCAAGGATAAAGGACCTCTCCCGCATAGGATTCCCAGCTGTACTTGGGCTAATGCAATCTCCAAAAGTAGTAGAAGACCTCGAACTTCAACTTGGGCTACCTGTATTTGAAATCCCAACACTACCCCCATCGGTACCCGGTATGCGTCTCCACAAGATCTTAGTAGCTGCAATCGAAAATAACGGAGGCAGGGTATATACGGGGATGGAAGCGATACACGCTGAGTCTGACGACAGACGCGTAATTGTGGTGTGGACAAAGGCTGCCGCTAGAGAAAAAGCTCATAAGGCAAAAGCCACCATACTAGCGACAGGTGGCATATTAGGGGGTGGCATCAAAACAACCTATAAAGGCTATGCGCAAGAGCCCGTTTTCAATTTACCAGTTTCCGCTCCACATAACCGCTCGGCCTGGTTCTCCCCCATTTTTTTAACTCCTGGTGGCCACCCCATTTTCCGGTCAGGCATTGTTGTTGATAATAAATTTCGTCCAATTAACGAAAATGGGCAAGTCGAATTTGAGAATTTATACATCGCAGGTTCTTTGCTAAACAACTGCGAACCAATCTATGAACGTTCACTGGAAGGAGTAGCCATTGGCACGGGTTACGCAATCGGTCAACAGCTTTCTTAATCATCACTTCAATAAATATCCAAACTTTCATATACACCACATTTAATTGTCATGGATTTTTCCCAACATCCTATCGAAATATCTCTTGATCAATGTATTAAATGCAATATTTGCACGACAGCCTGCCCAGTCATGGGGGTTACAGATCTCTTCCCAGGACCAAAATACGCAGCTCCTCAAGCTGGTCGTTTCCGGCAGCCATACCAACCGACTCCCGACCGATCAGTAGATTACTGTAGCGGTTGCCGGGTCTGCAACATGGTATGCCCTACGGGTGTCAAGATAGCTGAGATGAATGCCAGAGCTCGGGCAACCCTAGTAGACCAAGGCAAGGTACCACCAATAACCCGACTTCGAAACAACTTAATTGCCCGAGTTGATCTTGTCGGAAAAATTGGCCAACCTATTGCTCCAATTGCAAATTATGCATTAAACCTGAAACCTGCGCGCAAGCTCGCCGATTTGATACTGGGTATCGCCCAAGATGCACCTTTCCCTCCATTTTCCAGACAATCCTTCACAACCTGGTTCAACAATCGCACCCCTCACTCAAAGGCTACACGAAAAGTCCTGTATTTTCATGGTTGCTCGACCCAATATTATGAACCAAGGGTTGGAAGAGCAGCAGTTTATATTTTAGAAGCTAATGGTTTTGAGGTAATTGTTCCACCACAAAATTGCTGCGGTTTGCCACTCCTATCCAACGGAGAATTCGCAGCCGCAAGAAATCAACATACTTACAATGTCAGACAATTAGTCGATTATGCCCGCCAAGGAATCCCCATTGTGGGCACCTCGACTAGCTGTACCCTTACACTCAAAGAAGAAGCCCCGGAATTACTAGACATGCACGATGAAGACACTCAACTTGTTGCAGAGCACGTATACGATATCAACGAGTTCCTGCTCACCTTGCGGGATGACGGCACCTTAAACACAGATTTCAACCCACTCCCGCTCTCCCTTCCTTACCACATTCCCTGTCAATATAGAGCTCATCGCTTAGGTACGCCAGGTATTGAGATACTGGAAATGATACCTGAATTAGAAGTTCTCGAAAGCCAATCAGCTTGTTGTGGAATAGCGGGCACATATGGCTATAAAAAAGAAAAATATGATATTTCCATGAACATCGGACAATCCCTGTTTAACTTCATAAAAAAAATCAATAGCCCAATTGCCATATGTGATAGCGAAACTTGTCGCTGGCAAATCACTCATGGGACAGGGATTCCTGCCGTGCACCCTGTTGAATTACTTGCTGCTTCATATGGCTATGAAGTCGAGGGCGCGTTAAATAATTTCAGTTGGGATGCTTTTTGAATTGTAATTCCTTGTCCTGAGGCGAACGCTATACGATGAAGGTAAAAATAATATCGCCCCAATATTTTGTGTTAATTACGGTTTCTTTGCTCGCTGCCTGTACTCGTCCTGCCACAACTACTGAGATAAACACCTATAATCCAGGTAGCACACAACTTGAACAGAACGCTAATGAAACCGATACAATCCCAGATAATGCAAGTGAATATCCTGTTCTTATAATCCCTCTATCGGGTCCGATCACAACTAGCGATTCCGAAATATCCGGACTGGCATGGTATGAAGAGTATTTGATACTATTGCCGCAATACCCGCACCGCTTCGGAATAGGTCAAGAAGGAGCAGTGTTTGCCCTGCCGAAAGAGGATCTGATAGCCTTTCTTGATGGAGAGATTCCCGGTCCACTGACTCCGATTGAAATCCCATTTATTGCTCCAGGACTTGAGGAAAGGATCAAAGGTTTCGAGGGATTTGAGGCAATCCTCTTTAATGGGCAAAAAGTTTATTTGACCATCGAAGCAAAACCAGCTGGAATGCTAGGTTACCTTGTTTCGGGCACAATCTCACCAGATATGAGTGAAATAAAATTGAATACTGCTCATCTTGTTGAAATCAAGTCCCAATCCGAGATACCAAATATGAGTGATGAAGCTTTGATCATCTTTGGAAATAGGGTTATTAGTATTCATGAAGCGAACGGTTTGAATGTCAACCCAACTCCTGTTGCAAATTTGTTCAACCTCGGATTGAATCCTCACAAACCACTCGCTTTCCCCAATATCGAATATCGCATCACTGATGCAACCTCTCCAGATAACTTGGGGCGTTTTTGGGCGATTAACTATTATTTTCCAGGCGATTCAAAACTAAGGCCCCGTCCTGACCCGCTCGAAGAGCTGTACGGCGAAGGTCTAACTCACTCCAAATATATTACCGTCGAACGATTGGTTGAATTTCAATTTGGTTATGAAGGCATCGCCTTCAGCGGAACACCTCCCATCCAGCTTGAGTTAATAGACGATGACAATGCTCGCAATTGGGAGGGAATCGTGAGATTAGATAATCGTGGTTTTTTAATTGCAACCGACAAATTTCCTGAAACGATCTTGGGGTTTGTAGATATCAGTCAATGAGCTATTCCACAACTTGCTGGCTCTCAGTAATAACTGCGAAATTGTATTAAACAGGAGGCTCCATGGCAGCTCGTTCAAAATATCGTTGGTTCGTTGTCGGCGTCTTTTTCGTTTTTATGTTACTCCATCAATCTGATAAATTGCTTATTGGCCCTTTGACCACGCCAATCATGGAGACTTTCGGGATTGATGAGGTAAAAATGGGTGCGGTGTTTACTGGTGCTTTATTGGTTGGAGCGATTCTGTACCCACTCTGGGGTTACCTATACGACCGTTACACACGTTCAAAATTACTCGCTTTAGCCTCATTTATTTGGGGATCAACTACCTGGATTAGTGCAATTGCACCCACCTATCCAGTATTCCTCGTAACACGTGCTACTACTGGGATCGATGACTCCAGTTATCCCGGGATTTTCAGTCTGATAGCCGATTATTTTGGCCCTTCACAACGAGGCAAAGTATATGGGCTACTACAGTTATCTCAACCCCTGGGATACATGATCGGATTACTGGCAGCCATGTTATTGGGAGAGACATTAGGTTGGCGCAGTGTATTTTATCTCACAGGATCACTAGGAATATTGCTTGCTTTTGTAATCTTTTTTGGGGTAAAAGAAGCACCTAGAGGGAAAAGCGAACCCGAATTGGCTGATTTCGAACAAATCCAGGTCTATCATTTCGATAAAAAAATCGCGCTAGGTTTATTCCGAAAAAAGAGCCTTTTATTCTTGTTTGCTCAGGGATTTGTGGGCGTATTCCCCTGGACAGTTATTACCTACTGGTTTTTTCGATATTTGGAAACAGAGCGCAATTACAAATCGGATGAGGTGTTGATTACCATGGTGCCCGCTATCCTAATGTTAGCATTTGGATACTTTGCAGGAGGGGCAATCGGGGACTTTGCATTTAAACGAACTCCGCGCGGGCGCATACTGGTCGCTATGACAGGGGTCATTATGGGCGCGATATTACTCATCCTTACCCTAAATGTACCCATTGACAACCAGGCTCTCTTCATGGTTTTATTGATTGCCACCGCCTTATTTATGCCTTTTGCTTCAGCAAATGTAATCTCAACGGTCTACGATGTCACTCTCCCAGAAGTGCGAAGCACTGCACTGGCAATAGAATCTTTTATCGAAAATAGCGGCGCTGCCCTTGCACCATTATTAGCGGGGATTATTGCAAAAAATGCATCCTTACATATAGCCATATTATACATTTGTGTTACTGCATGGTTCTTAGGGGCTATTCTACTTGCATTAACGGCTTACATGGTCCCAAATGACATTGATACCTTACGCGGCGAGATGCGTGCCAGGGCCGAGCTCGAAAGACAATCCCATGTCGCGTAAGTCCCAGCCACCGACATCCCAAGTAGAGGCTAAGTATGGGGCTCACTCCTTTTTAAATATCGATCGCAAATGGTGGGTGCTGATCGCCGTGGGTACGGGCACCTTCATGTCCGCCCTCGATATAAGTGCAATAAATACCGTTTTGCCGATTATAAACCGGGAGTTCAATAGCTCGATTGCGACGATAGAGTGGGTTGTAATCGTCTACTTATTATTGGTAAGTGGTCTATTACCGATATTTGGACGCCTAGGGGATATCCGTGGACATAAACCTGTATATATCACAGGCTTTCTTATCTTTATCACTAGTTCAGTTTTCTGTGGGTTATCACCATCTGTATACGCGCTTATCGCAGCAAGAGGTCTACAAGCGCTAGGAGCAGCAATGCTTTCAGCGAATTCCCCGGCAATACTAACGAAAAGCTTTCCATCTTCTCAACGTGGCCAGGCACTAGGTATGCAGGCAACCATGACTTACCTGGGTTTAACCGTGGGTCCTGCCTTGGGTGGCTGGTTGACCGACCTATACAATTGGCGAGCGGTTTTTTTTATCAACGTGCCAGTTGGATTATTAGCATTATTTCTCAGCCTCCGTTTTATCCAGCGCGATACACCTGAGAAAATCACTGAACGTTTCGATTGGCCAGGCGCCCTGACTCTTATGGGCGGGCTGATCACTTTATTGGTGGCTTTGAATCAAGGCCATAACTGGGGTTGGTTATCGCCCATAACACTTGCACTGCTGACAATCTCAATTTTTTTGTTGGGTATATTTATTGCTATAGAAAAACGCACTCTCGCACCCATGCTTGATCTAACTTTATTCCGCAACAGGTTGTTTTCTACATCAATCTCTAGTGCCGTGATAAATTATATATGTGTTTATAGTATATTATTTTTGATGCCCTTTTATCTGATCCAGGGACGTGAATTGAGTCCATCACAGGCAGGGTTAATCCTGACTGCCCAGCCAATAATAATGGCAATCGTGGCTCCGATCAGTGGTACGCTTTCGGATAGAATCGGCACACGAATACCAAGCATAGTTGGAATGGTTTCATTAGCTGTCGGTCTATTCTCTCTCTCCCAAATCGGACCTTATACCCCATTAAATTTCGTAGCCATCGGCCTAGCGATAGCCGGATTAGGTATAGGCGTTTTTATCTCCCCAAATAATAGTGCCCTAATGGGATCGGCACCACATAGCCGGCAGGGGATCGCCGCGGGGCTACTCGCCACGTCCCGGAACGTTGGTATGGTTCTCGGTGTAGGTTTATCGGGAGCAATATTTACATCCGCCCTAACACACAGTGCTGGAGTGTCCAATCAAGCATTATTCCAGGCTATTCAAATCAGTTTTCTCGTCGCGGCTGGATTAGCTACGATCGGTATAATTACTTCAGCAATAAGATGAAATAAAGAAAACCATCTATCCATAGCGTCCTGATTAATTTCATGAATCCCCAAGATATCTCCCCCAAACCTTCAATCGTATCCTCCCAGAACAGTTGTCTTAGCGTGTTCATCCTTATATTGACGTGGCTTTGGATTGTCGCCCTTGTTTTTGGGGTTAACCTTGCACATTTGGCTATCTCGTCAATATCCCTATTTATCCCAGGATGGAATTATGTATTACTTCAGATCGGGATGGGCGTGTTTTTAGCGTTGCCGCTACTACCACTTGCCCTCCTCTGGCGTATGCCCAGTTACCGAGCAACCTTCCAAACATGGCTTTTGGCAAGTGTTTTTGTGATAATCCTTGCACCTGTGCATCTCCTACCTGCAAGTGCGGCTTTAAAACAAGCGATATTCCGTACCTTGCTAGCATCAGCTTTTACATTATTGGTGATTTTATTACCTCGCTACGCTAGCAACAAATCAAAAATTGTCAATGTAAAGTCACAGTTGGGCAATACAAGCTGGTTAATCGCCATTTTGGTCGCAATAATATTTGTCTATCCATGGCTTGCCTGGGGCGCCTTAGGATCTCCTCTCGACACAATATTACAAGTTATCTTTGGATTCGCACTAGGTTTAGCTGTTACATTCACAGCACAGCATTACTTGGGACCTGTTTTTTTTCAAAATACGACTATCTCCAAGGGTCAATATACTTTCGGAGGTTTCAGCATTGGGACAACCGTACTTATCATGTCTGCTGGAACCGCATTCCCTTATGGCGGAATGCAGTTATTATTAATGATTTGTTTGCCCACATTGGGGTGGGCATTCTTAGCACTAAACAAAGTCAGCCAGACGCATGCCGATGCACAAAGCGTAAAAACACAGTGGCTGTCACAGACACTACTCCTTGGCTTTGCAGCCGCGGCTCCACTGGCATTTATCGATCCTGACGAGCTCATATTGATTTCCAGTGCAAACACAGGTGATATCCTACAGTGGGCGCTATCATCCACAGGTTTGTCTGCCTTAATCGGTTTAGCGGCAAGTCTATTAATTTCAATCTTTATATATACAAAATGGTTCAGTAATAAATTTCCCAAAAAAACGACACTTAAATATTTAAAAATCAATAATTTA
>DAOVXM010000091.1 GCA_030636125.1 Chloroflexota bacterium
GGCCAGCCCGGCTGCCATCTGATCGAGCAGCAAGCTTGCGGATTCTAGATCAAAGGCTCCCCCTTGCAAAGCTCCTGCCAGGCTGCCGCCGCGCAGCCAGCGCATCACGATATAGGCACCCTCGGGATCCCGCCAGTAATCGTAAAGGGGCACGATGTGTAGATGTTCCAGGCGGGATATCAATTGGGCTTCTCTTTCAAAGCGGCGGATAAACTCGGGATGAGTGGCGTAATTGGGCAGGATGACCTTGACCGCCACTTCCCGGCCGATCGTCGACTGATAAGCCCTGTATACGGCGCCAAAGCCGCCAGCGCCAATGCGCTCCAGCAGCTCATACCCCTGTATCGTCAGCCCGGATTGGATGGTTTTATTCACATTATTATGATAACATGAATTAAGCTGAATCGGCTCAAATTTATCCGAAACCATACCTTTTCAATACCCCCATTCCCTTTGGTTACCTCAGATCGGGTTAAAACCATACTTTTTCACACCTTCCCGGCGCACCGGTCCCATGCTACGCTGCACCCAGATAAACGCGAGCACGTCCCTGGTCTTCTCCGGATTTGCTACCGCGTTGATGGGACTGGTGTCCTGAGCCACCAAGTTAGTAAAAGTCTCTGCAAATGGTGGCTGAATGGAACTATGTAGCAATATTCTTTTGAACACGATCAAGGAGGAACTATTATGAAGAACAGAACAGTTATTTGGCTAGGACTAGTGTTATTGTTGACCCTCCTAATGGCAGCTTGCAGCGGAACCACCTCGACTGCCCAAACGGTAGAGCCCAAGCCGGCGGAGAGTGTGGTTAATGAAGAGTCAAAAACCACTGGGCCACGCACCGGGGACATAGCTCCAGACTTCGCGCTGCCCGACAGCAACGGGAACATGGTGCATCTGGCCGAAGAGCTGAAAGACCACCGAAAGGTTATCCTGGTCTTTTATCACGCATATAATTGAAGTTCCTGTATGGACCAGCTCGGTGGGCTGGCAGAAGATCATACCAAGTTTGAAGAAAAGGGAGCACTGATCATCGCCCTGGCCGTGCAACCACAGGATGAGGCTGCACTCAGCGTTGAGAAATCCAAAGCGCAGTTTCCTATTCTGGCCGATAGTGAACATGCTGTGACCGACCAATACGGCTTATACAATCTCTTCGATGATTCAGAGGCGGCAGCCTCTGTGTTCATTATCAATAAAGATGGTCGCATTGTCTGGGACCAAATTGCCACTTATCAGACAGATAGAGTTCCCAGCCAGACCATACTGGAGAATCTGCCGGGAACGGAGTAAAAACATCTAGAAATTCTACCTGAATAAATCAAAGGAGATCCGATTATGAACAACACCAGATTCATCTTACCGGCGATATTGATCCTGTTGGCTGCCCTACTGGCGGCTTGCAGTGGGAATGTTACTCCTACTCCCGAAAACGTTGCTTCTGCTCCCGAAATTGCGGCTGATTTTACGCTGCCCGACAGTAAAGGGGATATGGTGAACCTCGCCGAAGAGTTGGGTGAAAACGAGCAGGTAGTGCTCGTGTTTTATTACACAGACATATGTTCTCTATGCATGGCACAGCTACGTGAGATCGAAAATGACCGCGCCAAATATGAAGAAATGGGCGCGCAGGTGTTAGCTGTCGCCGTTCAGGGTGTTAAAGGAGCTGATGCCAGCGCGAGAGCAAGCCAGGCTCAGTTTCCCATACTTGCCGATAGCGATCACGCCGTCGCTGAAGCCTATGGCGTGTATGATATCTTGCCCGAGGATGATGGCCTGTCAACACCCTCCGTATTCATAATTAATAAGGATGGTCATATTGTCTGGAAACATACCGCCTCCTCTATATATGAAGAAGGTGAAGAACAACATTCTCCAACCTGTGGAGAAGAAAGAATTCCCAGCCAGACCATACTGGAGAATCTGCAGGGGTAATGTCTATAATATCTGAGAGTTTGACCAATTAATGAATTGTTACTGGGTTAAGTAAATCGCTTAAAAAAGGAAACCATTACAATGTCAATTATTCACAACCGTCAGGAAAAATTTGGGGCGCCTGGGCTGCTCGCACTGGTTGGGATTGGGATGGTCGTAGGTTACAGCCTGCATCTGGCTAAAGCCTGCATCTGGCTAAAGCTAGCACTTCGAGTAGCGCTTTGGCCTCCCTCAGGTATGGCGTGTCGAAGCCTTTCGTAAACCAGGAATGAATCTCCCCCAACACCTGTCGCGCCTTGTCGGTCTTGCCCTGCTCCTGCCAGAGACGGTCCAAGCTTGTCCTTGCACTTAGCTCCCAGGACTTGGTGCTCTGTTATGTTTTTTGTTTTCGACTGCCGCCTCAATCACCAGCTTGCGTTTGAATACTTTTCGAAAAGCTTCCCGGTGATTTTGCACCCCCCACAGCTCGAGTTGGGGATCATGATCGGCTCGGATATCTAGAACGACGTTATTACCCTCCCCTGGACGTAAGCGAGCGTGGCTTACTGCGCCGGTATGGCTGCGGTCCAGGCTCTCAGCAATACGCAAGAACAGGGCGAATAGTCGCACGATATTCTGGGAACGTTTATCCAGCGCAGCAAATTCGGGGTGTTTATTCTTCTTCGGCATGGCTTTACGATGATAACGCCCTGCATTTGCCAAAATAGTTATTTCTTTCTGGTCGAAGCCTAATAAATCAGCGTTGCGGATAAGGTAATAACTATGCAGGTGGTGGTTGCTGTAGGATAGGAATGAGCCCACATCGTGGATCAGCGCTGCGTACTCCAGCAGCTCGCGTTCCCGGTCGCCCAGGTTGTGCAGTTTTACCGCACGCGCGCTGTCGAATAATTCCAGCGACAGGCGAGCCACGTTGCGGGCGTGGGCTTCATCGATTCCACACGCCCGACCCAATTGCAGGACACTGCGCCCGCGCACCGAGGTCTCTTCTAGCAGGCCGGTTTGGTCATGGCGCGCCAGGTAGTCGATCAGCAATCCATCCCGTAATCCACGTTCGCTGACCTGTAGAGCAGGGATTTCCAATTCCCCCATCAGGGTGTCGATGATCGCCGCGCCGCCAACGATGATATCGGCGCGACCGGGGTTTATCCCCGGGATATTACGGCGTTCATCCAGTGGCATGCTGCATAACAGGTCGACCACCTGTCGGATTTGCTCGTGTGTGAAGGTGTCATCCCGCTGTCGTTTTCGGTTGAAGAACTGTTGGGCGGCGATATCCGCCAGGTTTTCGATTGTTCCCGAACTGCCATACACACCCTCTATGGGCAATTGTCTGACTCTTTGGACGGTGCGCACCGTAGCATTCCGTACATATTGTTGAATTAGGGCATAACGGGCGGGGGGCACCGGGTCCGTTTCAGTGGGTAAGAAAAACAGCGAGCTCAAACGAATAGCCCCCAGCTTCAGCGAGTCCAGGTGTGCATACTGGGCTTGGTCACCGACGATCACTTCTGTGCTGCCCCCGCCGATATCGATGAACAGGGCTTGCTTATCCCCCAGGTGCACCCCGTTGGAAACGCCCAGGTAGATCAATCGCGCTTCTTCAAGCCCTGAGATCACGCGCACTTCTAATTGCGCTTCTCGTTTGAGTTGGCGAATGAATTCATCTTGGTTTGCTGCCTCACGCGTGGCAGACGTGGCTACGGCATAAATCTCCTCAGCCCGGTATGCTCGTGCCATGTCGGCAAACTTCTGGGCGACCAGGGTCGCGCGCCGCATCGCTTCCGCATGCAGAAACTGGTCGACAAACTCTCCCTCCCCCAGGCGAACGACCTCCTTTTGGTCCGATAGAACGGTATACGATTGGTTAGGATTGATCCGCACCAGCAGCAATCGTAGTGAATTTGTTCCAATATCAACAAAAGCTATGATTCTACTTTCGCTGAGTTCCAAGGAGGAATTGCTCATGCCCTCTCTCCCAAAATGGTGTTCAGATCGTAGCCCTGCATGGTCATTTGAGCGAAAGCTTCGGGTAAGCCCTTCTCCCGAATCGCCGTTACTGCCCGCTGGATGTCATACTCGACACGCTGGTGTTCTACCTGGAATTTGCCGCTTTCGTCCTGTAAGATTGCGTAACATGCTCTCGGGTCTCCGTCATCAGGACGTCCCACTGTGCCAGTGTTGATGAACCACACCCCGTCCACCTGGCGCGTAAAATGCCGGTGGGAGTGCCCACAAACGATCATATCCGTTTGGGCGACCTGGGCCAATTCTCGCAGACGTTTCGTGGGCGTTTCTGGAGTGAGACACTCTTCGTTGGATATCGGGCTGCCATGCGTTATCAGGACGCTTTTACCACCAATATCCTCCAGGCGAAGTTCCTTGGGCAGTGTAGCCAGGTATCGGCGACTGTCCTCTGAAAGATTCTCGTATGCCCATTGAAAAGCGAAGAACTTTTTTGGATGTTTGCTGTTTTCCCACTTCTTTTTTTTCTTGGGGAAGCGTAAAACCTTCAGGTCATAATTCCCGATAATGCTCATCGCCCCCTCCTGCCGCAGACGCTTAACGACCTCATCAGGAAAAGCGCCGTAACCGACAAAATCGCCGATATTCCAGATTGCTCCTACAACCTGTTGCTTTGCATGAACGAGGACGGCTTCCAATGCCGGTAAATTTGCGTGTACATCCCCCAATAAAGCGACTTTCATCAATTTCCTTTCGGGAGCGTCTTAGGATGAGGGCTGGGGAGGGCGGTCCAACAGCGCCCGGTCGGGTCCGCGATCTATCTCCCAGGGATAGACGATGTAGGCATCCGTGATGGCGGCATAGTAATCTGGGCGTGCGTTACCAAACAAGTTGCGGTGGGGGTTGAAATGCAGTACACACGTAGATGGGAATCCTCCTGCCGCAGAAATCCGGTTCTTGACCGATGTGATCGTGCGCCCCGAACCCCATACATCGTCCACCACCAGGGTGCGTCGAGCGCTTATTATCTCGTCTTCGGGAAATTGGATGAATTTTGGCCAGGCCATTAATCTGGCTTGTTCCATTTCAAGCTTTGCGGGGAAATCTACCGCGGCGGTTAAGATATGGGTTATGCCCATCGCTTCTGCCAGCAGACCACCGGGGATGACCCCCCCGCGGGTTATTATCATCATCGCCTCGAACTCTCCTTCAAATTGAGGCAGCAAGTGGTCAATCAAACTATCAACATCATCCCAGGTGAGTATCTCGTGCCGTGCTTGCATAGTTTTTTCCTTTGGTTGTTTCTGTTCTAGTGTTCCGTCAAGTGTCATTGTTTAGTAAGAATAGTATATGGACGGAACACTTTAAGCTTTGTCAAGAGTGTATCAACCCGGATATCGAACTAAACTTTCATTCTTGACAAAGCACTCGGCTGAGTGGTTACTCCTAATTATAGCAAAGAAGGTGGATTCACCTCAATACGCCAGCCGCTGATTGTGCGTTCTCGCAGCAAGGCTGCCGGATTTGGGCCGCGCAGGACGATCTGCCAGCGATGAAATCCACCCAGTTGAGCGTAGAAACACGGTACCGGGCCAACGATCTCGGTAGAGCGGAAGCCTTCCTCCTTTATCCAGCGCTTAACTTGCGAGGCCAATTTCTGGGCCGCTCTCTCGGCCTGAGCCGCATCTGTGTGCCTGAATTCTAGGCGTACCAGACGGGCGGATGGAGGGTAGCCAAGCTGCTGGCGATATTTTATTTCCTGGTGGTAAAAATCACGGTAATTGTGTCCTGCAGCAGTCTGGATGACATAATGTTCTGGTTGGAAGGTTTGTAGGATCACCTCGCCGCCCAGCGGGCTGCGTCCCGCCCGCCCAGCCACCTGGGTTAATACCTGGAAGGTGCGTTCTCCAGCGCTGTAGTCAGGTAGATTCAAACCCACATCCGCCAGCACCACACCCACCAGGGTCACCATCGGCAAATCCAGCCCTTTTGCCAGCATCTGCGTACCCACCAGCACATCGGCCTGGTGTGCGCTGAAATGACTTAATATCACCTCGTGAGAGCCTTTCTTGCGGGTGGTTTCGTAATCCCAACGCAGCGTTCGAGCTTGGGGGTAGAGTGCTTTTACTTCGCTCTCCACCCTCTCTGTGCCGGTACCATACTGCCGGATACGAGTGCCCCTGCAGTTAGGACAGGTTTTGGGCATCTTGCGCTTATAACCACAATGATGGCAAGTCAGCGCCTCCAGTGAGCTGTGAAAGGTGAGGGGTAAGTTGCAGGGTGGGCACTTTAATGTATGCCCGCAGTCCCGGCAAAACACATAAGTGGCTGTGCCGCGCCGGTTGAGGAACAGAATCGCCTGCTGGTTTTTCTCTAAGACTTGGCCCAGGGCTGATTGTAAGGCGCGGCTGAAGATAGAGCTGTTGCCAGCTTTCAATTCTCCTCGCATATCTATCACTTGAACAGGTGGCAATTCCATGGTCTCGGCTTCTCCCTCCAGCGGGCGGTAGCGTGAGGCTAATCCAAGTTTCTCGACCTGGGCTTGCACAGCCTGGCGGTGAGCCAGGATGCGTGCCGGCAGGCGCAAATAATGCCACTTTCCCTGGGCAGCCTGGAAGGTGCTGGTGATATCCGGAGTAGCCGAACCTAACAGGCAGACTGCCCCTGTCAGACGCGCATAAAGCACTGCGGCTTGTCTTGCATGGTAAAAAGGAGGTTCGCTTTGGTAGTAGGAGGTGTCGTGGCATTCATCGAGCACGATTAAGCCCAAATTGGCGAATGGGGTAAAAAGGGCGCTGCGTGGTCCGACCACCACGCTAAGTTCCCCAGCTCGCGCCCGCCGCCAGGTATCGTAACGTTCTCCCATCGAAAGGCGCGAATGCACCAACCCTACCTGTCCTGCAAAGCGGGATACAAAACGTCGCACGGTCTGTGGCGTCAGCGCAATTTCAGGTACGAGCACGATCGCCTGTTTTCCTATTCGTATAGTCGCCTCGACCGCCTGGAGGTATATCTCCGTTTTTCCTGAGCCGGTAACCCCATGCAACAAATAAGGTGAGGCTGGGCTGCCATTCCCTGCCGACTTGATCCCAGCTTCGATCTCGTTCCAACAGGTCATCTGATCCCCTGTGAGCGGCGGTGGTTCCGTAATTTGGAAATCCATGCCTTCTAAAGGATCGCGCCAGACCTCACTTTTACCCAGGGTTACCAGGCCGCGTTCGGCGAGTTTACGCAGGTCGCTTAAGTTGCCTCCACTTTCGGCATATACCCAGGCCACATCCACTGGACCCGGCTCGCGGAGCAAATAACGCAGTATGCCCTGCCGCCGCTTGAGTGCCGCCGAACCCGCTCTGCCCAAATTTGGCAGTTCGGCTTCGGCAGTTTCGGGCGGGCATGCTAATTGGACCGTGCGCACAGATTTGCTCTTCACAGTGGGGGATGGCAACACGGATTGCGTAGAGAGCAAACCCCGTCGGACGAGTGAGCGTGCTGAACTGCGCCAGTTAACCCGTGGCATCGCTTGGTCAAGCTGGCGCCCGCGTAATGGGCCACGTTTCTCGAGGGTGGTTAATAACCGTTTTTGAAGGTCTGTCAGAGGTTTTTCGCTTACAGATGGCTGTTTGCGGCTGATCGTATACAGCGTATCCGCTTGTTGTCCTAAGCCCGGCGGCAACATCAAGCCGATACAGGCCGCCAAAGGTGCCAGTGTTATTGAGGCCAGCTCTTGCGCTAAGGAGATTTGCGAGGGGGTTAAGACAGCCTGGGTGTCCACCAATCCTGACACCGGGCGCGTGTCGCTTACAGATGGCTCGCTGATGAACCTCAGCACCACACCCTGGACGCGTCGTTGCCCAAAAGGCACCTCCACCAGGTGACCCACATGGACCTGTCCTTCTAAGTCTTCAGGCAGGTGGTAATGGAAAACATCAGCTACCTGCGGAACATTTACTGCGATTTCTAAATAGGTGGGCATGGTTGCAGAGAAAGTAGGGTTGCGCTTGGGGTGATCGAGTATTGGGAGGAAATAATCAACTCACGTTGAAGGGGCTTTATCGTCTGGGTTCTCTTCCAGGCGGGTCATTAATAGCTGGTTGATGCGCAGCCCATCCATGCTTTCCACCTTCAAACGTATACCGTCTCCTTCTACGATGTCGCCTGACCGAGCAATGCGATTGAGTTTGCCTAGAACGTATCCCGCAATCGTATCATAGCTGGGGTTTACCAGATTGAGCTCAAGCTGCTCGTTGACCTCTTCGATCAATGCCAACCCATCGATCAAAGCTGA
>DAOVXM010000001.1 GCA_030636125.1 Chloroflexota bacterium
AAGTCCGCTATTATCTACAAGTATATTAACCTGGTAGCGTCGTTGCCAGTCTCGTTGGGCTATCTGAGCACCAAGATCGGTAGTAGAGCTATCTTCTTCCGGCCGGAACTGGTCAGGGTTGGCAATAATGTCGGCTTGGATGTTTTTTAAATGCTTCAACACAACTTCTAACCCAGCGTACTTTGTATTTAATATTTCTAGCAAAGGGTCGAGCAGAAATAATACTGTGCGTGTATTGAGTTCACTCAATTGTTCCGAGGTTGTTTTTTCCATTTCACGCAGACGCTTGAGACTTTTCTCAAGTTCCTTACCCAGTTTTTCCTGCACTTGGTTAAACTTTGCCCGCTGTTCGGGAGTTAATTTCTCAATATCTTCGGGTTTTAGTGGTTTACCCTCCACAGCAGGTACCAGGACAAATCCAAATGGTGTGCGGCCGATTACAAAACTAAATTTCTCTACGTATTGTTGCAATCGGATAAACTCAGCTTCCTGGTTTTTCTTCAACTCATTAACCAAGCGATCGCGCTCAACCACATATTCTTTGCTCTCGAATTGTTGTGAAATGCCACGTTCACATTGAGTGATCAGTTCCTGGATGTCTTTGCGAAACTCAACTGCCAATCCCGCCGGTAATCTCAATGCAATGGGATGGCGCTGGTTCTCAAAGTTATTGACATAACACCAGTCGTCCGGTGTTGGCTCCTCTTTGGCTTTACGTTCCAGGTACTCCTGGCTCAGGGTTGTCCTGCCTGACCCTGGAATACCGAGCACAAAAGTGTTGTAGCCTTGTCCGGTAACTTCGCTGCCCAGCTCCAAGGCTCGAATTGCCCGGGGTTGTCCAATGACAAACTCTAGATCGGGAAGTTCATCGGTTGTATCGAATTTAAGCGACTTAGGATCACATGGATTTTGCAGCGCAGAGGCGGGAATGTGGTTCCCAGTGGTCGGTGCGCTAGCTTTTCTTGATCGTTTTTTTACGGGGGACATGGTATTCCCTTAGTATTCATACGATTATATACGAGAAGATAAACGGTGAAGGTGGTCTGCCAAGTAGCTTAATCATACTGCTGGATATATTCCTCTGCTTTTTGTACTAAATCGCGGTTGCCAATAAATAAAGGCGTGCGCTGGTGCAGTGATTCGGGCTGGATGTCCAGAATGTTCATCTTCCCAGTTGAGGCGTAGCCTCCTGCCTGTTCGGCGATTGCTGCCAGAGGCGCCGCTTCATAAAGCAAGCGCAGCTTGCCGTGAGGTATTTGCGGATCCCGCGTGTCTGCCGGGTAGTAAAAGATACCCCCGGCTAGCAGGTTGCGGTGGAAATCTCCCACTAGAGATCCAATGTAACGAGATGATAGCACCTTGCTTGATCCATCTAAGCCTTGTAAGTAACGTGTGAATCGTTTTACGCCTTCACTCCAGAACTTTTCATAACTCTGGTTGACGCTGTAATACTCGGGCGGTTCAGGGATGCGGATATTGGGGTGGGAGAGTAAAAACTCACCTACACTGGGATCGAGGGTAAAACCATGGACACCTGAGCCGCTGGTATATACCAGCATGGTGCTAACGCTGTAGAGCAAGTAACCAGCCGCAACCAGATCGCGACCTGGTTGTAAACAATCCTCCAATGTTCCGGGGCCTTCTTCGCTCTTACGCCGGTATATGGAGAATACAGTGCCGATCGAGGTGTTGTAGTCAATGTTGGACGATCCATCTAAAGGGTCGTAAAGCAAAACGTATTTGCCGGGAGTGTATTCTTCTGGGATGGGTCGGATGTCTGCATGTTCTTCAGAGGCCATCGCAGCAAGCCGTCCTGTATGGTCATTCAAGCGGTAGATGGTTTCATCTGCTAGGCGGTCCAGTTTCATCACACGTTCCCCTTGGATGTTTATGTCCCCAGTGCTACCCAGGATTTTTGCCAGGCCAGCCCGTGTTGTATTGCTGGAAATAAATTTGCCAGCTAAGGCGAGATCGTATAGCAGATTGGTGAGGACGCCGGTGGCTTCCGGGTGGATTTTTTGCTCATCCAGGATATGACGTTCAATCGTGATGATTTTTCCATGTTCATATATGGGTGTTTGCATATCGATCTCCTTATGATGAGTTGATGGATATACTCCGGTTATGATCGATCATATCTCTTTCTACGTACTCGCACTACTGTAGAGCGCATAAGATGTGCGAATATGCTTCTGCGCCCCAAACTGGCAAATAATCGGTAAAGTGTACCCGGGACGACAATAACCTTACCATTCTCCAAACCCCTGAGTGATTCCGATACAACCTGCTCCACAGGTGTCCATAAGGGCTTCGGGATCTGAGAACGTTGAAAACCAGATAAATCCTGATGGTTGTGGAACTCGGTATAGGTGTAGCCTGGACAAAGCGCCTGGATATTGATACCCGTGCCGGATAGTTCCATTTGGAGCGTTTCTGAGAATACGACTTGAAATGCCTTTGTGGCTCCGTAAGTAATATTTCCGATTGGTACCAGTCCACTTATCGATGAGACATTGATAATCCCCCCCTGGTTGCGAGCTAACATCCCAGGTAAGGCAACATGCGACAATCTGACGCAAGCGATATTGTGAACTTGGATCATTGCCAGGTGCTTGGAGATATCAAGATCAGTGAACTTTCCGTGCATCCCAAATCCAGCGTTATTAACCAGCAGGTCTAGGGCCTCGTGTTCAATGATGTGTTTTTCGAGTTGTTGGATTTCAGTTTCCTTGGTTAGATCAGCAACCAGCACCTCCGCCTGGATGGAATGCTCCTGATGCAATTCACTAGCCAGATTATCTAATCGATCTTTTCTCCTGGCGACCAGCACTAGATCATATCCTTGAGAGGCTAGTTGGCGGGCAAACTCTGCACCTATCCCACTTGAAGCGCCGGTGATCAGTGCAGATTTGGTAATTTTGTTGTTATCCATAATTCGCATCGAGGAATATCCGAATGAACACTCTAAGTACATTCACAATTGAATTGCAGAGTGTATAAAGCCTTACAAAGGTTGCGAAACGACTTTCAAGACGCCAATACGCCGTCGTTTCTTAGTGTTATCTGAGCGAGAATGGCTTCTGCCTCTTTCCAAGGCTCTCCTTGCCGTAGGCTGAGTATACAGTTAGACTTTGATTATACATTGGGTTAATAAAGAGGGTCTATGGCCTGTCCGATATTAGTCCCTGGCACGAGCGCACAATTTTGATCCAGTTGTTAGCTGAGCTCAGCCAGGGCGACCCACTCACCTGTGTTGTTTTCCAAATCCAGACCACGCACTAGGATGCCACCTGAGACCAGATCGTCTATGGTTCTTTCCACCTGGTTTGAGCCCCAGCGGAAAAGTTTGCTGACATCGCGTAGTTGGGCCGCACCGACGGATAACAAGTATTGCTGGACCAGCCTTGTTCGAGCTTCGCGCTCACTGATGTGGTGTGCTTGCTCAGGGATCTCCGGATAATGGCGAGCTACAATATCATATGCGAAAGCGTAACGCCACGCGCCAGCTTGGGTAACTCCTACTGGCAGGACCTTAAAATCTGTTTGCAGACTGGTTAAGGCGCGGTTGAAGCGTGAGTCGCTCTCACGACTGGTCAACCGTGCCGTTTTACGCAGTGAGATCGTATCTAAGGGTCCTTTGTCCAGCAGAGCTTCGTAGAGGGTTTTAGCTTCTTGGGTTAACCGGCCTTGTTCATACATCGTTAGGTAATCTTCTTCAGGGGCGCCGTAGTTTTCGGAGAGTGCGTAAAAATAAGGTACTGTATCCAGAGCAATCATAGTAGCCCTTTTTCGCAGGATTTTTGCATAGTACCATTGGTGACTTCCCAGCAAAGAGTCCTTCCATCCCCAGGTGACATGTCCAGGATCGTCATGTGCATCAGCCACTGAACGATCCCCTGCAACGGCAACCCATAAGCTGGGTAGTAGGATGTCTTTGATCGGCCAGAAGAATATGAAACCGCGTTGGTTTACAAATTCGATGGCTTCCTGGCGTGTTTTGACTCGTTTTCCTGGTGCAAACCGGTAGGTTTGAGCGCGATAAGCTTGGATCGTTTCTGTAGAAATTAAAGGCATATCCTTATTATATGCCAAAGATTCTTCAGGGAGGTGTCTGGATAATATGTGTGGCTGGGGACGTATGTCCCCAGCCACACATATTTTTTAAGTTAATTCCTCATTGATCCATCTGGGCCGGTCTTAAAATAGGATGAGGTTTCTCACGTGGATTGGTGATTTCGGGTAAGGGGAGCGGCTGATATTGAGCGCCTGTGCCCATCGAGCCATAAGGTATCAGATAGAGTTGAGTCACGCTGTTTGCGCCCCCTAGGTAATTCTGATAAGCTAGCACAATATGGCTTCCATCAGGGCTCCAATGTGGGTCGCGGTAACAACAGGTACCATCAATTGGGTTAACTTCCTGGCGTGCCTTGTGCAGTTCTGTATTGTAGAAATATAAATCCCCAAAACCATCATTACGGACGTTGTTGGTTAATGTGAAAAGGTATATTCCATCCCAATCGTAATTTTGGATGATGGGATTCTTTGCATAACCGCGCATTTCAAAGCGGGGAGGGGGGAAATTGTCAAGTGCGCTGGGGTTAGGGATACAAGTGTCAACTGGGATCAGCTGGATGACATCCGCCCGTTTCCCGGTTCCCAAATTAGCCAAAAGTTCTGCTGCGAGGATAGTGCCGTCATTTGACCAACGTACCATCTTGACAAAATTCCTTTCGAAAGGTGCAAAATGCTCACATTCAGCCATCTCGGAGAGGTCGGTGCGAGTCCTGACCTGACTGAGGCGTTCCAGGTCATAGGGTACGATGTACAGCTGGTTATCTAAGCTAATGGCGACAAGTTTCTCATCCGGGGATATTTCAAACGCGGTGAACAAATCCACAAAATTGAAACATGTAATAATATCGGTACGCCCGGCCTCTATCTGAACTGATTTGGCACAATTCCCGCTGATATATACAATCGCTTTGCCATCGGGGGTCCATTGGAGATTGTTCTTGATTGTGCTATCTTCGGTAAGGCGGGTCAATTCACTTCCATCCAGATTTGCGAGCCAGATGTCTCTCTCATTGATGTAAGCGATTTTATCCGCCCCACCGATTACTGGGCCAGATGCTTCTGGTGTGGGTGTCGGGGTTTCTGTTGCAGCTGCTGACGCAGTGGGTGTATTGGTTGGATCTACTAGTGTTGGTGTGTTGACTATCTCCACTGGAAGCGCGGTTGTCGGTTGGATTTCTGGAGTATTTGTTGGGGGATGAGATGTGTTTGTAGGCGCATTAGTAGGTGAAGCCGAAGATTGAGCCAGCATAGCGAGCGGACCCGTGCCTTGTGTTCCTACGTAAGCTAAACCACTTATTATTATGGTTCCACCACAGAGAATAACCAGTAGAATGATCCCTAATATTATCAGCGGAGATCGTTTTCTTTTTTTCGAGGGTATTTGGGTGGCAACGATACCCGGTTGAGTAGGTGGTGTAATGGGAAGGCTCGCGATTTCTCCTGTCTTGGCTGGCTTAACAGAGACGATGGTTGGATCTTCTTGGGGGATGATACGAGTGGTTTGTGCGGTCTCTCCACCTTTGGCAGCAATTTCAAGAGCGATGGCAAGTTCATCCGTCGTAGCGAAACGGTCTTCTGGATCTTTGGCCATGGCCTTGGCGATCACGGATTGGCATGCCAAAGGCAGGTCTGCTCGGGTTTCCAAGACGTCAGGTACCGGCTCGAGTATATGCATCATCATCACTTTGGTCGATGTCTCGGAGCTGTATGGTACTTGACCGGTCAACATTTGATAGATGAGCACCCCTAGGGCATAAATGTCACTTCGCCCATCGATAGCTTTCTCGCCCTGGACCTGTTCAGGGCTCATATAAGCTGGTGTGCCGATGACACTTTCTCCGGTCAAGGTAGCGCTGCTTTGCTGGATGATGCGTGCAATACCAAAATCGGATAAAAATGCATTGCCGTACTGGTCAAAGAGAATATTACCGGGTTTCAGGTCGCGGTGGATAATACCGCGGGCATGAGCTGCGTCCAAAGCAGGTGCCAGTCGTGAAATTATGCGGGATGTCTCCTCCACCGATAGGGGGCTTTGTCTAAGTCGTTCTGCAATAGAGCCACCAGCCATATAGCGCATGACGATATAAGGTTGGTTTTCTTCTTCTCCAAAGTCATACACTGGTACAATTGCCGGGTGTTCGAGCAAAGCGATCATTTTGGCTTCGCGTTGAAAACGTTCCCGGAACTGAGGGTCATGTAAGAACGCTTGGGGCAAAATTTTGATGGCAACATCACGCTCGAAGTTAGGATCATAAGCGTGGTAAACAGTTGCCATGCCCCCCCGGCCGATTTCAGATTTAACCTCGTAGCGTCCGATTTTTTCAATTAACATGGTTGAATAGTCCGTGGAAGATCTAACGATCTAGTTCATATTGAATTACAGATAGCGTTAATGCGCTACAGTTGAAAAAGAATCCTATACCCTCACCTACTTTTATTGTAAGGCATAGTCATGTATTTCGACAAGTAAACAGCACGAAGGTTAAAGAAAATGCAAGTTTTCGTATACTACGACCCAGTTAATATTGTTGGAGTAGCCCATGAAAATGCAATACTTTATTAGTTCTCAAAAAGGTGTGACCGTCCTGGTCGTTTTTCTGATGATAGCCATATTCGACCAATGGCAGAATACGACTGCCTGGGTTTACCTGGCGTTGCATGGCACATATGGTTTTTTATGGATCCTAAAAAGCCGGATTTTCCCAGACAGTAAATTCGAACAGCCAACCAGTCTGGGATTTGCCCTTGTGATTTGGGGTAGTCTAAGCCTTTACTGGATTGCCCCTTTACTTTTGACCTCACAAGGTGTTCAAGTTCCTGGTTGGTATATAGCCCTATGCATTAGCATGTACAGTTTCGGCGTGTTTTTTCATTTTGCTACAGATATGCAGAAATATATTACCCTGCAATTACGACCGGGACAACTGATAACGGGAGGTATGATGTCTCGTGTGCGAAATATGAATTATTTTGGTGAATTATTGATCTACTTTGCACTAGCACTGCTGGCTGCGCATTGGTTACCCCTGCTAGTGCTGCTGGCTTGGATATTATTCTATTGGCTCCCCAATATGTATAAAAAGGATCAATCGCTCTCCCGCTATGCGGACTTTGCAGATTATAAACGACGCACCAAGTTGTTCATACCTTATATATATTGATTGCGACTAGTGCTTTGTCAAGGATGAAAGTTTTTTTCGATATCCTGGTTACTACACCCTTGACAAAGCTTAAATTGTTCCGTCCTTGATCTAATCTTTCTTGACAATCACGTTTGACGGAACACAAGTGCAGTTGGGCCTAAATACATCGGCGGTTTCTGTTGTCTCCTGCCCAACTGCATTAAACCTATGGGAATGTTTATTCGGCAGGACTTATTATGTATTTCGGTTGACAAGGGTCTACCCCGTGCCAAATTGCCGGTCGCCGGCATCTCCCAACCCAGGCAGGATGTAACCTTTTTCATTTAGGCGCTCATCCACCGCTGCCAGGTAAATAGGCACTTCGGGGTGATGGGTTTGCATGAGTTGTATGCCTTCCGGTGCAGCCAGAATGGCGACGAATTTGATCTTGGTCACTCCCCAGCGCTTGAGAACATCTACCGTTGCCACCGCAGAACCACCGGTCGCCAACATCGGGTCAAGGATCAGGCACACAGAGACTGTAGGCTCGACGGGAAGTTTATTATAGTATTCTACAGGTTTAAGGGTGCGTTCATCGCGATACAAGCCAATATGCCAGACTTCGGCGGAGGGCATCAAATTCCAGACACCTTCGACCATGCCCAGGCCAGCACGCAGGATAGGCACTAAGCCGATATTTGCATTTAGCTCAACACCTTGCATCTGAGCCAAGGGAGTCTCAACCGGCTTGGGCTCAACCAGCAGATCCGCAGTAGCTTCATAGATCAATAGAGTGGCGATCTCGCGTACTAATTCACGAAAATTCTTTGAATCGGTATTCTTGTCGCGTAATAGGCTCAACTTGTGGGCAACCAGGGGATGTGAGGATGGAAAGACATTAGACATGATATTACTCCTCTTGAGGGATAAATGAATTATAGCTGTTTCTGGGTAAACCTGGATGGGTATTTCACAATATCTTGGGCAATTGAATAGCTGGGAGAAAATTCAGAAAATGATCAGGTTTCAGGCAATTACTCAATCAATAAAACCCGTTTACGAGTTATAATTTCCCCCATGAGTGAGTCTGCTGATCGTCTAATAAGTCCTGAGCCCAAGCCCGGAGATGGATTGGATCAAGCATTACGACCTAAAACGCTCTCTGACCTGATTGGGCAGGAGCGGGTTAAAGAGAACTTATCTATTTTAATCACTGCGGCTCTTCAGCGCGGTGAAGCTCTGGATCACGTCATGTTTTACGGGCCTCCTGGTTTGGGCAAAACAACCTTGGCGCATATCCTGGCTAATGAGATGGGGGTAAATATTAAAGTCACCTCTGGACCGGCTATCGAGAGGCCGGGTGATCTAGCTGCCATCCTCACTAATCTGAGGGCGGGTGACATTCTTTTCATTGACGAGGCCCATCGTCTGGGAAGAGTTGTTGAAGAGGTGCTTTATCCGGCGATGGAGGACTTTGCGTTGGATATCGTCATAGGCAAAGGTCCTTCGGCGCGTTCTATTCGTCTGAAGTTACCGCGCTTTACGGTTATTGGCGCAACGACACGCTTAGCCCTGGTCACTGCTCCACTACGTGCTCGTTTTGGTGCGGTATACCGACTGAATTTCTACGATATTCCTGCTATGCAGGCGATAGTAAACCGGGCAGCTGGCGTCCTGGATGTGGAGGCTGATCAGGGTGGTGTGGATGAGATTGCTCGCCGGGGACGTGGTACGCCGCGCGTGGCGCTACGCTTATTACGCCGTGTGCGCGATTTCGCCGAAGTGCGCGCCGATGGAGTCATCACTCGGAAAGTCGCTCATGATGCTCTTGATTTGTTGGAAGTCGATTCTCTTGGGCTTGATGATATGGACCGGCGTGTCTTGATCACCATCATTGAAAAATACCAGGGCGGGCCGGTTGGCTTGAGCACGATCGCCGCCTCCATCAGTGAGGAGCCGGATACCATTATGGATGTGGTTGAGCCTTATTTAATGCAGCTTGGTTTTTTGGACCGCACACCTCAAGGGCGCACGGCAACTCGGTTGTCCTACGAGCACCTGGGATTGCCATACCAGAGTGATGAACAGCAGCGTATGTTCTGATTTCCATACACACAGCTGAATCCCTGGTAGCCCTGACTCACACGATTTGTATGTATCCGCTTGCGCGTATTTTTATCATCCTCGGTCTGGTTATGATCATGATCGGTGGATTGCTTTACCTCTTTGGGCGGGTAGGATTACCGCTGGGTCGTTTACCCGGGGATATCCGTATCCAAGGAGAAAACGTCACCTGTTTCTTGCCTCTGGCGACGATGATCGTGGTATCGGTGGTGTTGACAGTCCTGCTTAACAAAATTGTGCGTTTGCTCAACCGATGAGAATCCACTGATTTCTGTATTGATATAACTGAATAGTTTCCCTTGAAAACCTCCGACTTTGATTTTTATCTGCCAACCGAATATATCGCCCAGGAACCGGTAGAGCCGCGTGATGCTGCTCGGTTACTTGTTCTCCATAGAGGGTCAGGTGCCATAGAACATGCTGTCTTTCGGGATTTGGGTCAATATCTTCATCCCGGCGACTTACTCGTGCTGAACGAAACGCGTGTCATCTCAGCGCGTTTGTATGCGCGCAAAAGCATTAGTGGAGGTAAAGTTGAACTCTTGCTGCTACGGCAGAAAAACCAACACACCTGGGAGGCTTTGGTGGGTGGCAAGAGATTGGTGACTGGGGTTAGGTTGATCGTGGAGGCTGGTCCCGCAGCCGAGATCCTGGCTGTCTTAGATGGGCCGCGGAGATTGGTGCGTTTTGATGAGCCCATCGAAGCATACTTAGACAGTGCCGGTCATGTCCCTCTCCCGCCGTACATACACAAGACGCTCACTGACCCTGAACGTTACCAAACTGTTTATGCACGCCGACCGGGTTCCGCTGCTGCGCCGACTGCTGGGCTGCATTTTACAAAAAATTTGATAAAGGATCTTAAATCGTTAGGTGTTAGTTTTGAAACGGTCACCCTGCATGTCGGGCTGGATACGTTCGCTCCGGTAACCGAGGAAGAGCCAAGGGAACATCAAATTCACACTGAGTGGTGCCAAGTTAGGCCTGAGGTAGCGGAGACTATTAATATAACGCGCCGCCGCGGAGGGCGTATCATCTCTGTCGGCACAACCAGTGTGCGCACCTTGGAAAGCGCGGCTAAACATGCAGCACCAGGAGAGACCGTCGGAGCTTTTGAAGGCCCTACCGGCCTTTTTATCCTTCCCGGTTATAAATTTAAGGTTGTGGATGCGCTGATAACTAATTTTCACCTGCCAAAGTCGACTTTAATTATGCTGGTGAGTGCTTTTGCTGGTAGAAAAGAAATTTTGGAAGCCTATGAAGCGGCAAAAGAGTCGGGGTATCGTTTTTACTCTTTCGGTGATGCGATGTTAATTACTTGATCCACTGGTGCAGTTGGGCCTAAATGCATCGGTGGTTTCTGTTGTCTTCTGCCCAACTGCTTAAAGTATTGCCCCGTTATTTACAAACTAGAGAGTCACTTTCGCGCCGCAACACTAGTCATTACACAAAATCGATTCGGTTACGTCCCCCATTTTTAGCTGTGTACATGGCGGAATCTGCCCGTCTAATTAATTTATCCAAATCCGGTGTGTCGTCCGTTGCCCGGGCAATGCCTATACTGACGGTCACATCCAGGTTAACCTGGTGTGTTTGCACAGGTGTGCCAGCGATGTATTGGCGTACCCGTTCAGCCACGCTGCTGGCCGTGAACATATCTGTTTCAGGAAGCAATATCGTGAATTCGTCACCCCCAAGCCGCCCTAGGATATCAATTTTACGTAAATTTTCCCGGCAGCGTTGTGCAACGGCTTGTAAGACTTGATCACCAGTGGAATGTCCATATGTGTCATTAATCTGTTTGAAATTATCGATATCCATCATAATCGCCGCCAATGGACGTTGGAACCGGCGCGCTCGTTCAACCTCCCGTCGCCCAAGTTCGTAAAACCCACGTCGGTTGTAAAGACCGGTCAGGTCGTCGGTAATCGCCATTCTCTGCGCTTCCTGGTGCAGGTGGGCATTCTGGATAGCTGCGGTTGCCGTGGCAGCAAAACTTGCCAGCAGCCGCAGGTCATTTTGGTTGAAAGCCATGAGCTCATTTGATTCAAGGGACAAAGATCCAAGCACCTGGTTCCTCAGAATCAGTGGGGCGACAATGGCTGATTGAGTATCTTTCCTGTAATCCAGTTGCCCAGGTTGGCAGGAGGGGTCGTCGGCACAGTTATGGATAAGCAGAGGAGTTTTTTCGCTGACCGCTTTTACAGCGTATCCCACACTTCCCGGGATTCTAATCCTACGGATACGCGGATCGTGATATCCGATGCTGGCGCGCATTTCCAGTTGTCCTGTATCTTGGGCGATCAGGTGGATCATACCTTTATTGGCTGCAGGGATAGCGCTGATGGCGGCATCCAGGATGCGACTCAGAAGGGCTTCTGAGTCGAGAGTCGTCAGGAGAGCGGCGGTGGCTGTATGCAGTGCGCTGAGTTCTCTTGACCGCGCTTCGCTTTCAACCAATTTTTGTTGCGAGTGATTTAATACCTCGAGAAGATTGTGGGAGGCATTGTCTAAATCGGTGTCGGCTTCCTGCAGGCTGGCATTTTTGGTATGCTCGTGGTTAATGCTCTCTAATATTGCCATCAGGCTTGTGCTGGCTTCCAGCAGTATACCCTCAAGCCGTTCCGGCTTCGCGGAAAGACTCTCAAGTTCATCAACCTGCTTACGCAGGTTTTCAATTGCGGGTGATATATTTTTCGGCACAACCACTCCAAAGGTAAAACAACACTTGGGCTACCTGTAATTATAATAGATTGTTGGAATTAGTGTTTTAAGTGGGTGATCTTAAATTCGCCTTATATAAAATATGCCTGATGACTGGGGAGTTTATCCGAAAACAGGTGTGCGTGGGGACGTTCACCCCCACGCACATCCGTATTCAGTATTCTTCTTCTATGGTATGTGATGGGGGAATTTCGTTTCATCTGATACTCGATATAGATTTCCCATTAATCAAACCAAGGCTAGAAGTAAATCCTAGCCTTGGAAGGTAAATAGGTGCTTTATGAATTAATCGTTTGGCAGTGACGGTTTAGCCTGTGATCTTGGTTCCCAGGACCGTGAAAAATTTCGCCAACCAGTCAGGGTGAGCCGGCCAGGCGGGTGCCGTGACCAGATTACCGTCAACCAGCGCCTTATCCACGGGTATCTCTACGAAATCTCCACCGCCCACAGTTATATCCGGTCCCACGGCGGGATAAGCAGTGAGCTTGCGTCCTTTGACCACACCGGCCGCCACCAGGACTTGCGGACCATGACAGATAGCAGCGATGGGCTTGTTCTCATTGGCGAAGTAACGTGCAATCTCTAGTACCTGCTCATTTAGCCGGATATACTCTGGCGCTCGCCCTCCCGGGATGACAAGAGCATCGTACTCTTCCGGTTTTACATCAGCAAAAGCCGCATTGAGGGTGAAGTTGTGCCCGCGCTTCTCGCTGTAGGTTTGGTCACCTTCAAAATCGTGAATCGCAGTGCGTACGAATTCACCGGCTTCTTTGTCTGGGCATACTGCGTGTACTTCATGCCCGACGGCTTGTAATGCCTGGAATGGCACCATGACTTCATAGTCCTCTACATAATCTCCGACCAACATCAAGATCTTCTTAGCCATATTTCCACCTCCTTACGAATAGGGATACTAAATCGAGGGTAACGTATGCACTTATTGCATACAGTGATTATGTTCATTCTATACACGGGAAAATTTAAAGTCAAGTTAAACGCCATCGAAAATGGATGGGTACTTTACTGTTCCACTAACCTCATCTAAGACATCTGGAGCTAATTCAATCAGCATGTAGACCTCATCCGGAACCGGATATGGAGCTCGTATTCCTTTTACCCGAGCTTGAATAAACCCAAAGCGCGGATAAAAATTTGTATGACCCAGGACGACAACCACCTTTTCCCCGTATTGTCGGCATGCCTCTAACCCCTGCTTCACGAAGGCTGTGCCTATACCTTGATTCTGGAACTCCGGGCGAACTGCCATTGGGGCTAATGCTAATATGGGTAGTTCCCCATCCTGTGTTTCCAATAAAACTCGGCTGAATACAATATGCCCAACCACTTGCCCCTCTTTTTCGGCCACAAGGGATAACTGGGGGATAAAATTCTCTGTATAGCGCAGATTCTCTACAAGCCTGGCTTCGTTTTCTCCACCAAAAACCTGGCGGTTAATTTCATAAATTTCTCGGTAATCTAGACCGAGGGCAGGACGGATATTGTTGGACATAGACTGTTCCTCGTGCTAGAGACACAGGATAATATCGATTATAATGCTTTCATTAATAACTAAATACGAGTGGACAGACAATGACCCAAAAAATTGGTGTATGTGGGGTCGTATACCCCCCCCGCATACCTATGTTTCGAACCAGTGCTTTGTCAAGGATGAAAGTTTTTTTCGATATCCGGGTTACTACACCCTTGACAAAGCTTAAAGTGTTGCGCCATTATTCCCAAACTATAGAGTCACTTTCGCCGCGCAACACTAGTTTATGATCCCCTGATCTATTACGGAGGGATAACATGCGAGCAGTAGACATCATCATTAAAAAACGAGACCGGGGTGAATTGACTCGGGAAGAGATCGATTACTTTGTGCGAGGGTACACCAAGGGTGATATCCCCGACTACCAGGCCGCAGCTTGGGCGATGGTAGTTTTATTCAATGGCATGACCCCACGTGAGACCACCGACCTGACCTTGGCATTGGCTCACTCTGGTGAGATCCTTGACATCTCAACGGTTGTTCCCATTGCAGTAGATAAACATTCCACCGGTGGTGTGGGCGATAAGACTACCCTGGTGGTTGCACCTATCGTGTCGGCTTGTGGTTTACCTGTCGGCAAGATGTCAGGCCGAGGACTGGGTTTTAGTGGTGGGACATTGGACAAGATGGAAGCCATCCCCGGTTATCGTAGCGACTTAACTACTGCCGAATTCTTGGAGCAACTTCGTTCAGCCGAAATTGTACTTACGGGGCAAACAGCCGACCTTGCGCCTGCGGATGGTAAGCTGTACGCCTTACGCGATTGTACTGGGACCGTGCAATCTATCCCCTTAATCGCTTCATCGGTGATGAGTAAAAAGATCGCATCTGGAGCCCAGGCCATTGTCCTGGACGTGAAGTTGGGGGAGGGCGCGTTTATGTCTTCCCTGGAGGATGCACGTTCCCTGGCTGAGTTGATGATCTCGATCGCCGATCCCGTTGGTTGTAAAGCGGTCGGCTTACTTTCTGATATGAATCAACCCTTAGGCAACGCAGTGGGCAACGCTCTCGAGTTAAAAGAAGCTATCCAAACCCTGAGAGGCGATGGTCCTAAAGATTTTCTCGAGCACTGCCTCGTCGTAGCAGGTCATATGCTGGCTTTGGGAGGTGTCGCTTCTGATGAAGACCAGGGATGGAAAATGGCTCAAGATGCGTTGCAGGATGGCCGCGGCTGGGAACGATTTAAAGTTTTGGTTGCCGCTCAAGGGGGAGATGTTGGTTACATCGAGGATCCCACGCGGCTGGCAACTGCTACCATGATCGAAAAGATTCCTGCTCCACGTGGAGGATACCTGCAAGAAATAAACGCGCGTATCGTGGGTGAGACCGCGGTAACACTTGGTGCTGGACGTGCCAAGAAGGGGGACTCAATCGATCCTGCTGTTGGCATTATCATCCATCACAAGGTTGGCGATTTGCTGGAGGCGGGTGATCCTTTATTTACTATCCATGCGAATGACCGGGCCAGCTTGGAAGATGGCCGCCAGTGTTTGCTGGATGCTCATGTTTGGAGCGAATCGCCCGTAGAGCCCTTGCCATTATTTTATGGAGTGGTGAAAAACTAGGCGAGTATAAGGAAAGGATAGTGTGATCCATGGCTGAGTTTCCGGCTGTTATCAAGCGCTTGGAAGGAACAGAAGATACCCAAAAAGCTTATTGTTGCATGATGGAAGTACCCACACCCTGGCCCCAGGCGCTATGCCAGTGTCGAGATTGGATCACAGATAACCTGGGACGCTACGTTGAGGGATATCATCTTGAGCTGGAAAGTGGTGAGGTGGTCGGCCATCTGTATTATGCGCTGTCGGAGCAGGCGCTCTTCCCTTATGAAGTAGAGGCGGGAGTTGCGGTGCTCTATTGTGATTGGGTGCAAACACGCTACCAGGGAAAAGGGTTGGGGAAACAACTCTTCGATACTTTTCTGTCCCATATGCGTCAAGATGGCGTCAAGGGTGTGCTTGTAGAGGCAACGGATATCGAGGGGCAAATGCACTTCGAGCACTATCTGAAGCGTGGCTTTAAACAGATATATGCCAGGGATCACCTGGCACTGCTCTATTTGCCAGTCACGCTGGATCAGGTTGAAGCACACCCAATGACTGGGCGTATTCGACCTCATAAAGGAGCCCCAGTCGAGATACTGATCTTGAATGGATATATGTGCCCTTACGATGTCTCGACCCAGGTAACCTTACGCCAAGTGGCAGGTGAGTTTGGTGACCAGGTGGTGCTTATCGATACCTGGTTGACACCAGAGACTTTGCAGGATTTTGGGGCTGCTAAAGGCATTTTCATCAATGGACGCCAAAAGCTATCCGGAGCTGAAACGGAAGAAGCCATACGCCAAGCGATATTAGAGGAGCTAATAAGTGCCTGAATCAAAATTGTGGCGATCATTAGGACAATATATTCATAAACAACCTCGGCTTGAGCGCTTTCTAGATCGTATCTTACGACCAGTGGAAGTGATCACCAAAAAGCCTTTCTTTGGCTGTCATATGTGTGGTCAATGTGTGCTCCACTCCACCGGTATGGTGTGTCCGATGAACTGTCCCAAGAACCTTCGTAATGGTCCCTGTGGGGGTGTCAGGTTGGATGGGTCGTGCGAGGTTTATCCCGAAATGGAGTGTGTCTGGGCAAAAGCCTATGTTTATTCACAACGCTTATTGTGGCCTGAAGAGATCTATGACCTTAAACCCCCAGTCGACTGGTCTTTGCAAGATTCCTCATCTTGGGTGAATTACCTTACCGGGCGCGACCAGATCGTTAGCGGGTGTGTTTCTGAACCAAAATCTGCCCTTGAGGTTGTGAACGAACATGGCAGGTAATGACGTCCAAAGAACTCATTCCAGCCGCCTCTCCCGATTGCTTTCCTCTGGGCAATTTGTTGTAGCGGCTGAATTATCACCCCCAAAAGGTGTGGATCTGGATAGAATTGAACGTGAAGCCCTTATCCTCAAGGATTACGCCGATGCGGTTAACGTGACCGACAACCAGGCTGCCAGCGTGCGTATGTCCAGCGTAGCTGTAAGCGCATTAATCAGGTATTATGGTGTCGAACCCGTCGTCCAGATGACTTGTCGAGACCGGAATCGTCTGGCAATCCAGGCCGACCTGCTGGGGGCTGCTGCATTGGGAGTACCCAACCTGCTCTGCTTGAGCGGCGATCATGGGCGATGGGGAGACCATCCCCATGCAAAAAATGTCTTCGACCTGGATTCAACCCACCTGATCCGCTTAGCCCGCAACATGGTAGTACATGGCTGCTTGGATAATGGGCGTGAGATTTCACCTAAGCCTGATTTCTTTATCGGTGCAGTGGCCAATCCCTTTGCACCGCCCTATGAATACCGCCCTTATCGACTGGCGAAGAAAGTCGCGGCCGGCGCGCGTTTTATACAAACCCAATTGATCTATAACGTGGATCGCTTTCGCACTTATATGAAGCAAGTTGTTGATCTGGGCTTGCACGAAAAAGTGCATATCCTGGCCGGAGTTGGACCGCTAAAATCTGTTCGTGCGGCTCGTTTTATGGCTACACAGGTCGCAGGTATGGATGTGTCGCAAGAGATTATCGACCGGATGGCGAAAACACCTAAAGCTGCCCAGCCTGAGGAGGGTATACGCATTTGCGGCGAGGTGATCGAGCAAGTACGCGAGATCTCTGGGATTGCCGGCTTACATATCATGGCGGTTCATTGGGCAGAAGCGGTGCCTGAGATCGTCACTCGTGCTGGTTTATACCCCCGTCCAAAAGTGTAATCCTCAATTACACGTCTACAGCTTTCAAAACGCCGTGGTCCCTTCAAGATCGACTTCTGGATAAATTTTCTGCGGCTTAGGGGACATAGAGTTATAGACCCAATTGACTTTTACAATCCCATACCTAATTCCCCGGATCGCATGTCGACGATTTTTTGATAATGTACTAGGTCAGAGATTTTTTTAGCCTCCCAGATCATTTCCCAGGAATCGAATTTTTTTGCATCACCTGTGTCAGGCCCCCAAGGTTAGTGTTTTTCGGTTTTGCCGGTCATTGGGTCGCAGAACGAGACCAAGTCATATTCACCAGTTAAAGCCAGTTACGAAAGATTTATGGTGGCACAGCGCGACGAAACTGAATTAGTGGGGTTAACTTAATTGAAAAGCTTATTTTCTCTCTATTCTATATTCCTGGAGGATCCTATGACATTCCAACTTTTGTGCATGGCTCTGATTGCGATTGTGTTTGGGCTAGTGGTGGCCTTTTACGGCTACCGCATATTCCTGCTCCTATTGCCGATCTGGGGCTTTTTCTTTGGATTTGGGCTGGGTGCGCAAACCGTCACAGTCCTGTTTGGGGATGCGTTTCTAGCCACTGTGACAGGCTGGGTAGTCGGCTTCATCGTCGGCTTAATATTCGCGGTACTTTCCTACCTGTTTTATATAATCGGGGTGGCCATATTCTCGGGTTCATTCGGCTATGCTTTGGGTGTGGCTATTATGGGTGCGATTGGGCTCACCGGTTTCATAGGGTGGTTGGTTGGCATTATCCTGGCCATCATTGTCGCAGCTGTGGTGTTGTTCTTTAATCTCCAAAAGTACGCCATTGAAATCATAACAGCTGCCGGAGGTGCGGCCATATCGATCGCCGGTATACTGGCTCCCTTCCAGGACATCCCATCTTCTGACCCAGGGGAAATCGTGAGGAGCACTATCAGCTCTTCGTGGTTGTGGGTCCTGTTCTGGCTTGTATTGGCTGTTTTTGCTTTCATTTTCCAGGAGCGCACTAACCGGGAATTCGATCTAGAGGAGCCGGAGAGAACCTGGTAGTCTAGCCCGGAGCCAATTTATTAATCGGTTAGATGGTTGCTAGGTGAGGGGAAGCCACATAAACGGCTTTCCCTCCAGTTTCACTTCAAAGGATTGCCTTTGATAAACGAAGACAATCCAGGTCTATGGTGTTCTCTCTCGTGGCAGGTGGCACGACTGAAAAGTAATCTCACACGTTTGAATGAATGGGGGTAATCTTAATATTTATACGCTAACGCTGCTTAAGTAATTTGCGGAATGAATTTTAAAATAAATCTGGTGTCAAAACCGCAAATTACTTTTAGCAAATGCCGGATTGGCGTTTTTATATTCAAGTTGCTTTCCGGCATTTGCATATCATTACTACCTCTTCTAATAAATCTAGCTGTCCATCATAAGTGATTCCGTTAGCCTCACGCTCGTCCATCCATAACCTAACTCTTTGTTAATCTACCCATCCTTTCGCCTGGATGTATAATCTCCAGAAATCTAGAAATAACCTCATCTAGGAAGATGATCACTCAGAGGGGTTGCTTGAGGTGGGTGTGTTTCCATGTGATGAGGTCGTGAATATTATGTTGAAGCGTTCAATTTATTCGATCTATGTCTTAACTTTAATTTTTCTAGTTGGTTGCTCCGCGGAGTTTCACTCCTCTACGCAAATGCCAACGAACACCTTCATTCCGTCTTTCACTGCTGCATCATCCAGCACCATCACACCGACAAGCACCAATACACCTATTCCAACGGAAACGGCTACACCAACCTTGACACCTACGGAAACCGCGAGCTTTACCCCTACTGAGACAGCTACCACCACCCTGACGCCAACGGTCACGTTGACGCCCTCTCCGCCGCAGGGAATTTTGAAGGTGGAAAGAGCTCATTGTCGTTATGGTCCCGGGGCGGCTTATTTGCATGAGTATGGCTTGCTTCAAGGTATCCCTGTGGAGATTCAGGGGCGCACTGACCGGGGTGACTGGCTCTATGTGTTACCATTATGGTTTGAAACGAGTTGCTGGATCAAAGCTGATCTGCTGGAGATCAGTGGTGATATCTTCAGTGTGGAGCCTTACTACGGCATATTGCCTTTCTCAGATAACTATCCGCCACCCTATGTTATCAGCGTGACCCGCACTGGTGATGAGGTGACTGTTAGCTGGTCTGATGTTCGTATGACTGAGGATAAATACCGCGGTTATTTGATCGAGACCTGGATTTGTCAGGATGGTGAGCTAGTCTTTACCCCGGTGAATATCGATGGGTTTATGACTAAGTTCACTGACGAACCCGGCTGCGACGAACCATCCAGAGCACGGATTTACAGCGCACAAAAGCAGGGTTATTCCAAATGGAGGATTATCCCCTGGCCTTCTCACGAACCAACACCAAAAGCTATACCTTAAAGGGATTTGTATTTTGAGGAGACCTTATGAAAATTATTAGCGCCCGCGTGATGAAAGTGGTTGGCATTTTTATCGTCGCCCTGATAGGATTTGTCGTCCTGGGACTTGTTATTGCCAGCTTCTTGTACCCATCCGAATACATCCGCAGGGTCGTCGCCTGGGGGCTTTTGCCACCTGGATGGGTTGATTCCCATGTTAATGATTACCTGAACAACTTCCCCGAGCACCAACTGGATGCTGCTCCGAGGACTTTTTACTTCGCCGATTCGCCGGATGTGGAGCGAGTTGCCGGACTTTTTGAATCAATCCTGGAGGTCGACGATTTCGACACATTCCTGGAGGAGAACGACACCCAGGCTTTTATTGTTATTCAGGATGAAACCATTCTCTATGAAAACTATTTCAACGATGCTCAACGCGATTCGATGATGACCTCATTTTCTGTGGCAAAATCATTCACATCAGCTCTGGTAGGTATTGCTATTGCAGATGGTTTTATCAACAGCGTTGATGACCCTATCACAGATTATCTTCCGGAACTGGCAGAGCGAGATCCCCGCTTCAACGATATCACAATTCGTCACTTGCTGATGATGGCTTCTGGTCTCGAATACCAGGAGATGCGCCTCGGCTTATTCAATGGTGATGATCCTTTGACCACCTACTATCCTGACCAGCGGAAAGCGGCACTTGAATTTACTAATATTAAGGACACACCTGGTGAATATTTTCTCTATAACAAGTATCATCCTCAGTTGTTGGGTATGATCCTCGAACGTGCTACCGGGATCTCAGTCACCGAGTATATGCAAGCGAAGCTCTGGGATCCTTTAGGCATGGAATTCAGTGGCTCGTGGAGCATCGATAGTGTAGAGAGCGGGTTTGAGAAGATGGAGGCCGGGGTTAATGCGCGTGCCATCGACTTCGCTAAGCTCGGACGGTTGTACCTGGAGAATGGGGGGTGGAATGGGGTGCAGGTCATCTCTTCAGACTGGGTGGCGGAATCTACCCAGTCGGATCCTGCGACTCAAAATAACTCTTATTACCCGGATGAATTTGGTCAAACCATATTTAACGATCTACAAGGTTATTATAAGTATATGTGGTATGGATATTCCCGAGATGGGGGTGAGAATGATTTCGCTGCCGAGGGTGATCATGGACAGTTTATCTACCTCTCTCCACAAAAAAACTTGATCATCATCCGCAACGGTGATGAGTATGGGATCTCCTGGGATGAATGGATTCAGATATTCTACAAGTTTGCGTCCGATCTTTAATTTAGTCGAAAAATTGGGAATTGGAAATGTGCTATTCCATCTACGTGAGTACGGACTTGGATGATGATATGTCACTGAATAATACTGAATTGATCCAGTTTGAGGGAGTATTGTCAGAGAATCCTATCCTTTCTTTGCTTGAGTATGAGCATAAGTGGTATGTGGCTTCTAAAAGTGGCTGCAGCTGTACTTTCAGACACTTAACGAGCACTGAATTGGGATTTGACGCCCCAGTGTATTGGTATGATGAGGGAGAAGACGCTATAGCTGCAACGCTAGCATTTATAAAAATTGTCCGTGAGGTAATTGATCGAGGCGGTAATGTAGATTGTATAGACGTTTGGTCTGGGGCAGATACGGGGGATATCATGGAGAAAATCGTGGACCTTGGAGAAATTGAAGACGAGCAGTTCCGTTTTTTTGAAAACTATCGCTTTCTTTTTGTGCAGGAGTAATAAGAAGTTGCTGAAGTGCACATGGTAAGCTTATAGACCAGGATGTGTGTGTAAAGGCGAAAGAAAATACTGGGAGGGTGTAAGCTAAGAAAACGCACAAAGTTTGATCACCAACTACATTACTGGTAAATTTGAATCGATGAATCAGAATCTGGGGGTAACGATTGACCTGAAAAGTTAATTCCTGTATAGTGATGATTGGAATGATGTTTGAATCACTGTTGATTCGAGCTGTGTGATGTTATGCGGATTTTTGGCAGCAAGGATATTACTATGTCTCCATTTATGGTTGAAAAGTCAGTTGACCCTGAATCAGTGAATATGGATGCAGGTAGATTGGCAAAGGTTGTTGAACGCTTTCATACTCAGCAACAATCTGGATCTTTTCCCGGAGGACAGTTGGTTTTAAAGCGGCATGGAAAGCTGGTGCTTAACGATCAGATAGGTGTTGCGCGTGGGTTCCGGAAAAGTGAATCAACTTCACATCTATTGGTTCAATCACAAACTCCATTTCCGGTTTTATCTGCTGGAAAACCTCTCGCTGCGATTGCTATAGCGATGCTGGATGAGCGCGGCTTACTGGATGTGAGTGCTCCCATAGCTGACATCTTTCCGAGGTTTGCTAAACATGGAAAGGATCAAATCACGGTGTTAGATGTTTTGACACATCGGTCTGGAATTCTAATGCCGGATATTATAAAAGAAGGACAATCGTGGGGAGACAATGAAGCAATTCGGGAAGCATTAATTGATACTGTTCCTACCTACGCTCGGGGTACCCTGGCTTACCACCCACATGAATATGGGTGGATATTGAATGAAGTTATGCTGAGGGTGGATGGCAGGAGTTTGGCTGCTTTTTTTGTGGAGGAGATTGCTACACCATTGCAACTACCGGCTCTTCGTTTCGGATTGGCTGGCCGAGATATTAAATCTGTGGCATTTTCCTACTGGTTGGGAGAGGGTAATGTCAATGTAGCTGGTGTGAATGTAGCTAAGGATTTTGAAAAACAGAACTCAAAAGAATTCTTAAATGCAGAAAACCCGGCCACCAGTTTAGTCACTGATGCATCCAGCCTGGTAGCTTTCTATGATTTTCTTTTAATTGGAGGAAAGACACCATCAGGGAAGCAGTTGATTTCAGAAAAAACGATCAGAGCATATACCTCGCGGCATGTGCTTTCATGGGATAGAAGCCTAAACACCCCTTTAGCTATAGGGAGGGGATTCGTCCTGGGAATGCGACTTCCCTCAAGTTTTGGGTGGTGGAACACAAATTTATGCTTTGGACACGCGGGAGGTTTTTCATCCCTGGCATTCGGTGATTACCGCACAAACATTTCAGTGGCTATCGTCACAAATGGAAATAAAAGCACAACTGACTTCGTAAATCGGTTTGTGCCTCTGGCTCACGGGCTACGAAGTGCCTGCAAATAAGTAACGAGGGCTTTAGATTCGGAATAATTCAGGGTACAGAGGAGGACCTATATTATGACCCAAGAAAAAATCAATCTTCCAGAGGAGACGCTTGACCCGGAAGACTGGGATGCTATGCATGATCTTGGCCAGCGTATGATTACCGACATGCTGGATTATACGAGGTCAGTACGTGAACGTCCTGCGTGGCGTCACGCTCCAGAGAAGATCAAGGAGCACTTCAGCACGCCGCTGCCGTTTGATCCACAACCGCCGGAAGAGGTCTATGAGGAATTCCTGGATTATGTGCTGCCCTATCCGCTGGGGAACAACCATCCGCGCTTCTGGGGTTGGGTGGCTGGGACTGGGACGGTCTTGGGGGCTCTGGCTGAACTGCTGGCAGGCTCGATGAATACAGCCCAGGGTGCTTTTGCTTATCACAGCGCCAATTATGTTGAGAATCAGGTGATCGACTGGATCAAGGAGATGCTGGGTTACCCCGCATCATCCAGTGGTCTGCTGACCAGTGGATGCTCTGCCGCAAACCTGATCGGACTGGCAGTGGCTCGGAATACAAAAGCCGGATTTGATCTGCGCAGGGAAGGCATCCAAGCCGCTCCGAAGAAGATGGTGTTATATGCATCAGACGAAATCCACAGCTCAAACCAGAGAGCTGTGGAACTATTAGGCCTGGGCGGCGATGCGCTTCGCAGGGTGCCGGTCAACACTGAATTCCAGATCGACCTTGATTTGCTAAAGGCGGCTATCAGCCAGGACCGGCATAACGGGCATAGACCATTTTGCGTGATTGGAGCAGCCGGGACGACCAACACCGGCGCTATCGACGATCTCAATGCGCTGGTCGATATCTGCCAGGAAGAGGATCTTTGGTTGCATGTTGACGGTGCATTTGGAGCCTGGGCCGCGTTAGCCCCCAGCTCTAGACATCTGGTAGATGGGATGGCGCGAGCCGATTCGCTGGCTTTGGACCTGCATAAGTGGATGTATGTTCCCTATGAAATCGGGTGTGTCCTGGTACGGAGTGAAGTAGATCATCGAAAATCATTTTCATTGACTCCCGATTACCTCGCCCATGGAGAAGGTGAGCTTGGTTTGACAGGGGTTGATCTACCATGGCTTAGTGACTATGGCTTCCAGCTCTCGCGCGGGTTTCGAGCGCTCAAAGCCTGGATGTCGATCAAAGAGCATGGAGTCAATAAATATGGAAGGTTGATCCAACAAAACATAGACCAGGCAAGTTATCTGGCCGGAATGATTGAGGCTGCTCCAGAATTGGAGTTAGCGGTTCAGGTCAGCCTTAGTGTTGTTTGTTTTCGCTACGTCGTGGCTG
The DNA here is from genome assembly GCA_030636125.1 of Chloroflexota bacterium. The sequence goes on from DAOVXM010000001.1 coordinate 24,293, forward strand.
GGATGGATGAAACTGAACTTGATTATCTTAACAAGAAAATCGAGATCGAGTTACAAGAAAGGGGCGTAGCGGTACCATCAGTAACAATGATACATGGCAGATATGTCCTGCGGGTAGCGATCACCAATCACCGCAGCCGCCGTGAAGACTTTGATGTACTGGTGCGAGAGATTATTCGGATAGGGAATCATTTGCGGATTTCTGAAAAATAATATATTATGTATATTAAGCCAGACTGATTCAGTGTACATTAGTTGATAAGTGTTTGGTAAATCCCCGTATGATACTCAGATTCTCATGAATGTCACCACGGGCTTTTGCTAGTTGTAGAGGTGAGTCTAAGTCTATCTCAATTCCAATTATCATGTGCCAATCGCATCATGGAAGGAGGATGTAGCATGAATAACGGGCGACAGCATCAAAGGTTTCCTCGGATTACTCGCGTGTTGATATTGTTTGGGATCCTGATCTTTGTCCCATCAATCTTGTTCCTTGGCACAGTGACCCAAGTCAGTGCTGATACGACTATATGTGGACCAATCACCAGTAATACCATTTGGACGTCGAACAACAACGATTATATTGTTACCTGCGATGTTACTGTGCAGAGTGGAGTTACCTTAACCATTCAACCTGGAGTAACTGTCAAATTTGACCCTGGTATCTCACTGATAGTAAACGGAATGCTCATTGCAGATGGCTGCACGTTCACTTCTAACGAGACTACGCCTGATGAGGGGGACTGGGGACATATCCTATTCACTGCATTCAGCACCGATGCTACCTTAGACGCTCAAGGCAACTATGTGAATGGCAGCAAGCTTCAAAATTGCTTGGTCGAATGGGGTGGAAAAGGCGCTGGGGTGAATGGACAGCTGGAGACAGACGCCTCTTCACCTTTCATCGACCAGAACATACTAAAGTACAGTTACTCAAGCGGAGTTCACGCCACGGGCAGGTCATCGGTGAAACCAGTCTTCATTAGCCAAAATAGCGTAACCAATAACTTGGCACACGGCCCAGCGGGCGGCATTTATGTCTCATTTGGACACGTAATCAGCAATACAGTAAGCGGTAACGGCATTGTAACCGTTGGACCTACTACGGAGGATGGCGGGGGGATTCATGCTGTGGCAAGTACGCTTATAAATAACTTTGTAAGCAATAACGTGACCCATTACGATGGAGGAGGCATCTTCGCCATCGGCAGTACGCTCACGGGCAACATCGTTAGTAGCAACGCTGCCTATTTCGGTGGGGGGCTGTATGTCTCGGGCAGCACTGTTGAGGACAACACAGTGAGCGGCAATACTGCCTGGAGCGGAGGAGGTATATATTCGGTAGGGAACAGCATACTTAACGATAACACTGTCAGTGGCAACGTATCTACGCGCGATTTTCAATTTGACGATGGAGGCGGGGGCATCCGCGTTGAAGGTGGGACAGTGGAGAAAAATAACGTGACCAGCAACTCAGCAGCCCATAATGGCGGAGGCATCTACGCTATCGACGCTATAGTGACTGAAAACACTATAAGCGGTAACAGTGCAGCCTTTGGCGCTGGCATCTTCGGTACTGATGCAAGGATAAGTAGTAACGTCATCGATGTAAACAACGCAACAAGCGATGGCGGCGGGATCTACGCAGAGGGTCAGACCACTGTGTTAAACAACGATGTCACAAGCAACATCTCTGCCCAGGGTGGCGGGATCTATAGCGAGAGTACCTTCAGTGGCGTACCTAGTCTCTCCGGCAACGAGGTGCAGGAAAACGATGCCAATTCGGGTGGAGGCATTTACGCTGTAGGTAGCACGCTGCGGGGCAATACCGTTCTCAGCAACACTGTGCAGAGCGACGGTGGCGGCATTTACGCTGAGGGGGGTGAGCTCAACAATAATATTGTTTCCAACAACACCGTTCCCTCATGGGGGCACGGCGCAGGCGTTTATTTGGTCGGAACTGCGGATTTCACTATGAACGAGGTTCTCACCAACACGGCTTCGGGTGGCACCGCTGGTGGAATCTCCGTCGATGGACAGCCACAAATTCACATGAACAATCTATATGGCAACCAGCCCTTTGAAGCCGAAGTGTTATCCTCTGAGACTGTGAGTGGCACGCTCAATTACTGGGGACCAGTCGACTGCACCACGATCGCTGGACTCGTTTATGATGGTGATGATGTGCCGGGTAAAGGACAATTGTCCTACGCGCCTAGCCTTTACAAAGCTGTGCCGCTGGCGCAATTAAGTGCACCGACCACTTTAGACGTTTTTACAGATACAACCACAGTTACGCTTACCTGGAACGCTATTCCTGCTATTCCTGATGTCGGCTGCCGCCCAATCGGATATACAGGGCTAGATTGGGGTTACCTGGTTCATTATGATGTTGATGGATTCTGTCCGCTATATGAAGGAAGCGGTATTGACCAGGGTGACTCCCCGATCGACGTGGGGCAGGAAACTTCCTTCACAATGAGCGGTATATACAAGGGCAGGGTATATTATATTGTCACCGCTTACGACTACCTGGGAAGGATTAGCCCATTCTCAAATTATGTTGTGAAACCATCGGAATGGGAAGAAATTCGGTTGCCATTGATCTTGAGGCTTAGCCTGTATGGCCCATCAAAATTTTGATTCAACCGGAAGTTATATTCCATCAAGTGATCTTATTTGGTGCTTATAGTGATATGGCTCAGTTATTAAGGAAAGGGTGCATCTATTTATCTTAGCCTTTTCTCCACTGCTCCCTTCGCCATCTACAATCATCAACAGAGCCATTCCAGTGCTCACGGTCGTTTACACCTTCCAACACCCAAGTGTTCTCTAAAGGGTTGTATGTTACCGTGGTAAAAGCAGCATTCCGGAAACGGAAGCGCGCCCCTTGGAAATTGGCTTGTGGGACAATCCCCAGCATAGCGTACATGACCATATTCAAGATACCCCCATGC
>DAOVXM010000173.1 GCA_030636125.1 Chloroflexota bacterium
TGCGGCATAAATGGATTAAGAATTTATTTGGGTCAGGAATTTTGTGCCAGACTTGAGGCAAGAAAGTTACCCGCCTCACTCCTTCCCGCAAGATTACGCCATCAATTCCAGGACGCAGGCACGCCAATAGCTCATCAGGCTCCTCATACTCCAATAGCTGAGGTGGAGTGAGGCGCGAGATTTCAATTATCAGTTCAGAAACCTCTTCCGGTACCACCGGGGAAAAACGGTAATCTTGCAGCGCTGCCGCTACGGCATGCTCCCTGACGTCTTCTACTAAAGGTTGGTATGCTTCCAAAGCGCCAACACACCCCCGTAGTTCCCCTTTTTTTGTCAAAGTAACAAAGCTTGCACCAGGCTCGTGTAAATTTGGGGATAGCTCTTCAAGCTTTAATTTTTCTAAGGACTTACCACGCACACCATCTTCCAGTGCCTGGCGAGCGAATTCTAACAAAAGCGTCCGCTCTTCATATGTAAGTTGTTCCGCCATTGCAACACCATCTTCCGGGACTTCTCACCGCAGCCTGAGCAGTTATAAAAATATCATACATGTCCCTGATAAGTAAGTCAAGAGAAATATTTTATTCTAAAAACAAAACCCTTTGCAAAACTTGATCTTTCGTGTATACTTAGCTTTGAAGCCACGCCCACGCGTGGCTGTCTTTCCGCTCCCGGCCGGCGCACTCGCCGTCTCCAGGGGCAATCCCGAGGAAAGGAGGCATCCCCCATGCGTGATTACGAACTTATATTCATTGTCCACCCGGACCTTGACGAGACTGCATTTAACGACATCGTCGAAAGGGTTCAAGGTTGGATTACTGAAGCTGGCGGTGAGATCACTAAGGTTGATCTATGGGGTCAACGCAAGTTGGCTTACCCGATCCGCAAGCAAACCGAAGGGCAATATGTTTTTATTGAAACCAGAATGGAACCTTCGGAAAACGCAGAATTAGAACGCAACCTGGGTTTACTCGAACCCATTATGCGTTACTTGATTGCACTCAAATAAATCATCAGAGATAACGGTTCTGGTTTTCTTCGAAGGAGTGAGATATGAGCAGAGGTTTAAATAAGGTCTTGTTAATTGGCCGGCTGGGACGCAACCCTGAAATGCGCTATACACCCTCCGGACGGCCTGTTACCACCTTCAGTATCGCAACCAGTCGCTCATGGAACACATCGGATGGCGAGCGACGCTCTGAGACCGAATGGTTCAATATCGTCGCCTGGAGTAGTCTGGCCGAAATTTGCAAACAACTCCTTACTAAAGGACAGCAAGTTTACATTGAGGGGCGATTGCAGACCCGTCGATGGGAAGACTCGGAAGGCAATAAACACTCCGCAACCGAAGTCGTTGCCAACGAGATGATCATCCTTGGCGAACGTCGCGGTGAGACAGAATCAGTAGAAGAAGACCAATCCGATCAGGATGATGAGTTTCCATTTTAATCGGCAACGATCAAATCTAGGTTCGTTTTAAATATTTCAATAAAACCTACCAGAAAATTAAAAACAGTTATAGATGTACCATCTATTAATCATACGAGGAGTTTTACATAGTGAGCGAACAACGTAATACAAGACGACGTCCAGGAGGACGACCTACACGACGGCGTTATTACACACGCCCGCGTGTATGTCAGTTCTGCACAGATCACGAAATTACCGTCGACTACAAGAACCCTGACCTTTTACGACGCTATATCACCGAAGCCGGAAAGATTCGCCCCCGGCGTCAAACTGGCACTTGTGCTAAGCACCAACGTGAATTAGCACGTGCGATCAAGCGCGCTCGCCATCTGGCATTCTTGCAGTTTGCCGGTGAAGATCTGCGCTAAACATTGAATAACTAGATTAAGCCCAACGGGTTATCAGGCATAGCTTGTATGGCCACACTGGTGATATCCTGCGAACCGGGAGATTAACACCAGCGTGATCGAGGATATCCGCTAGTAGCCCGTCTGTGCGCCGAGGGCAATATATGGCAAAAAGCACTCAAGAAAGACAACCTATCCCCACCAAGAAACATATGGCGCGGCTTGAGCGTGAACAACGCCAGAGACGCATTATCCTGATCGCAATGATCGCCATCCTGGTCACCGTCGTGGGGCTTATCGCATATGGCGTTATCTCCGAAGTATTCTTAGAACCCATGCAACCCGTTGCGGTTGTCAATGGTGACGAGATCAGCACCCGTGACTTTCAGGCTATGGTTCGCTTTAACCGGCAGCAACTGGTTAATAACGCTCTGAGCACTTTCCAGTTCATGCAGATGTTTCAAGATAGCCCTGAGACACAAGCCTCTTTTGTAAACCAGTTGAGCCAGATACAGTCTCAATTGAACCCCACCTTGATTGGACAGCAGACTCTCGATCAGATGATCGATGACGTTCTCATCCGGCAAGAGGCAGTACTTCGAAATATTACAGTCACGGAAGACGAAATAGACCAGGCTATCCAAGAGGCTTTGGGGTACTATCCGGACGGAACACCAACCCCTACTCCAACATTACCAACCCTCCCAACCTCTACGCTCTCGGCGCTACAAAAATCTTTACTCCCGCCAACGGCAACACTCACAGCTACCTCGATCCCCACGGCTACCGCCACGTTAGCGCCCACAGAAACGCCAACCGAGGTGCCCACCATCACGCCTACCTCTTTACCCTCCCTCACTCCAACCGAGTACACCGCTGAGGCCTATCAAGAACAGTACCAGGAAATCGTGACCAATTTTGAGGAAACCATCGATTTCAACGAAAATGATCTTCGTGCCGTCCTTGAGAGCCAACTATACCGCCAAAAAGTTCAAGAATCGGTTTTGCAGGAACTAAATATAGCACCGGTAGAAGAACAGGTTTGGGCTCGCCATATCCTGGTAGAGGACGAATCAACCGCGGACCTGGTAATTAACAGGCTGGATCATGGAGAAGACTTCTGCGGACTCGCTGCTGAATTCTCCACTGACACCTCTAATAAGGATTCCTGTGGAGACCTGGGATGGTTTGGCCGGGGCGTTATGGTTTCCGAATTTGAAGAAGCGGCTTTCTCCCTCGATATCGGTGAGATCAGCAATCCGGTTGAGACACAGTTTGGCTGGCATATCATCCAGAAATTAGGGCATGAAGAACGCCCACTTTCCAATGCTGAGTACCAGGGTCGACGAGATCAGGGCTTTAACGCTTGGTTGACGGATTTGCGGGATAATTCCTAGATCGTGATCATGGATGATTGGATCATTATCGTCCCTTCTGAGCCAGATTTACCTGTAGACCTGCTAAGTTTTATCTATCAATTCCAACAGCAACAGCTTCAACCTACTTTACCATTACCGGAACCAACCCAACCAGAATAGTATTCCATTTAGGTTATCGAATAGTGAGAAATAAAAAAAGGCTTGCACAGCTCAGGATCGTGCAAGCCTTTTTTCCAATAACCAGCAAACTACCCTTTACGCTCTAACCACTTAAGCGCTTTCTCCGCCTTAGGGTGTTTCAGGGTTTTTGCTCTCTTGAAGCATTGTTCGGCTGTTCGCCGGTCCCCTCGTTGGGCAGCAGACCAGCCCATCCACATCCAGGCGCTTGGGTTTTCAGGTGCATATTCGATAACCTGGCGCAGTTTAGCCTCACCTGTATCGATATCACCACCTTTCACCAGAGCAGCTCCTTCTTGCAGCCATTCCATCACCTCTGCCTCTGATGGTTCAGGCACGATCGCGTTGGGATCCTTGGGGGTCTCTTGTGCAGATCGTTTTCGAAGGGAGCGTCTTATCAAGTAAACCACGAAGAACAGCAAGCCCAACACCAGGAGACCCCCACCACAAATGGCGATAAGCAATAGGGTGGTCTCATCCGTTAATTGTGTTGCTGGAAGCACTATAGGAAAATTGCTTTCCAGTTCGCTAACTTCTTGAATGGGCGTTTCTGTAGGTAGGCTGCTTTCAGTCGGGTTTAGTGTCTCCACCGGCGCGCTACCCTCAATTCCGCTGCCGACAAAGTTATTTTCGCTCGCATCCCTGGGTAGCCTGACCGAGCGCGATTCTGGCGTGAAAGTTGCGCCATTTTTGTGTGGGCTGAGCGTATAGGTATCCGCCTGTAATCCCGTTATCGTGAAAGTTCCATCCACACCTGTCTCGGTCAACTGAATACCATCGATCATGATTGCAACACCTTGCAATGGCTCTCCACTTTCCGTGGATACCATTCCAGTGATCGGGTAAGTTTCAATGATTTCGGAGGAGATGGGCGACTTGACCCAATACATTGGTGACCCATTTATCGTCCCGATTGATTCGCTCTCCTCGAGCTCGAGGTCTAAAAGTAATAGCCCCTCACCACCCTCTGGCATGCTCTGGGGATAAACATACCAACGGCTGTTTCCTGAAAAATCTCCCATCGCGACCGACGGGTCTCCTTCAATAGAGATCTCTTGCTCGCGATCACACCTGCGCAGCGTATTCGTAAAATTACCCCGGTCATAAGCAGCTAAGGCGATCCATTCACCATCAGGTGAGAGCGAACCCCAGATACCAGCTTCCTCTGTATCATCAAAGCCCGCTAAGTAGACTGTTTGTTGGGTCTCCTTCTCACCGTTCGTAACATCCAGGCAAGCCACCGTCACCTGGTCTCCCTCTCCGATCCCAATCAATAGTCGCTTCAAATCAGCCGAGGCATCAAATAGTGTTTCACTAACCCGGCTGGCCGAACTTAAATCATGTTTTATATGGTATGGGCCGAATAAGTAACCTTCTTCGTACGGCCTCCACTCTTGCTCGCCAGCTTCACCCTCCTGGAAGGTACCCACGAAAAGCTGCTTCTCGGATTCTGGGTCAACGGCGATAATGATATACATCATCTGTGATGTGCCCGGTTCTTCAGGTTGCCGCACTGCCAGATACTTTCCATCTGGTGACCAACCTTCCACTCGGCTGTCCTGCATCACCAAGGTCGCCTGCTCGCTCGCCGTATTATAGATGAAAGCCTGCTCTGAAACCTCATCACCAGTCTGGAGTTGAGTAAACGCTACGACATTCTGGCTCGGAGACCATATCGATTCGCAATCGACGCCCTTGGCTACTTCCTGTGGTGGACTGTCTGGTCCGAACACCCACAAGGCATTTTCTCCATCGCAGTAGCTCAACCATTGCCCATCAAACGACCAAGAGGGAGCCTGTGAAGCGCCTGGAACCTCCAAGGTGTTCCCAGCCTGGTCCACGATCCAGACCTGGCCGGCTTGATCTTCATAAGCCATGCGGATCTCATCGGGGGGCCAACTGATTTTACCGGCAAGCGGAGTAGTAGTTAATGGTGTCGTTTGAATGACCAGGTTCCCGTCATCCCGAAAATCGAGGGAGACCAGGCGACGGTTGTAAACCAGCTTCTTACCGCTGGGGGAAGGAGTGAATCCTGCCACAGCCATTGGCTCGCTAAGACTGATCTCCTGGCCTGAAGACGGTTTATATAAAACTAAGCGATAATCCGGTGCCACGAAAATCAAGAGATCATTGTTAAGGGGGAAATCAGGAACGACTTCTAAAGCCATATCCCCGGTATTTTCTGTCAATGGTGGTAATTGGCTCCAATCACTACCGATTTCCCCGGCAACCCCAAGCTGGCTTCGCATACCCGATTCGATATCATATAAGTGCAGGTTGAAATGATCCTCTTCTCTGGAAGCAAAAAGCAGTTGGCTTCCTGTAGGCGACCAGGCTAAGGGGATGACAGAGGTCTCACCCGAGTATATTTCTAACTGCTCAGATCCATCCGGTGTGACCAAGATGATCCTGGCTGATTCCCCACCATATTTACTCGCTTCAAAAGCAATATATTTTCCATCTGGTGACCAAAGGGGATACATGGCCACCCGGTTCGAATTAGAATAAATTTTCGTGAGCCCTTCCCCGCTTGGCGAAGCTGTATAAAGTCCAGCACCGGGAAAACCCACATATGTGACCACATCAAATACGATTTGACTTCCGTCTGATGACCAACCCGAGAATCCAGGAAAGACCTCCCCATCTAGACCAAGCCAACTATCAAGGCTGCCTGTTTCATTATTCCAGATGCGGAATACTCCTAGTCCTTCGATATAGGCAATCTCGTAAAGTTTTATCCA
>DAOVXM010000057.1 GCA_030636125.1 Chloroflexota bacterium
ATCCACATACCAGACATCCATGCGGAACTTGTCTTCCCAGGTGAGTATATTTCGCCCGTTGACCTGAGCCCAACCGGTGATACCAGGTAAAACATTATGACGGCGTGATTGCTCCGGTGTGTAGCGATCTAAATATTGCATCAGCAATGGGCGTGGTCCAACTAAACTCATCTTCCCACTGATTACAGGAAATAATTCAGGTAGCTCATCCAGACTAGTCGAACGTAGAAACCGGCCTAGGCGTGTCAATCGCTCAGAGTCGGGTAACAATACTCCTTGTTTATTATAGGCATTAGTCATCGTCCGAAATTTTATAACCCCGAATGGCTGGCCGCGATATCCTGGTCGAATTTGCCTGAACAGCACTGGCCTGCCGTGGTTAATCCACACAAGTAATGCGATCAGACCAAGCATGGGAGATATCAAGATAAGCCCAGGAATAACTAAGGCGAGATCGAAAACCCGTTTAGAGAGAGGAATGCCGGGAGGGAACATAGTCTCGTTAGATTGTGAACTCAATTAATAGATTGAATGTGGGCATCATGAGTCCATTTTCTTCATTAATGAGAGATGCTTTGACTAACCTTATTAGCTTGTAAATCGTTTAGGATCTCAATTAAGAGATCGGGCCAGTTTGAGATAGATTTGTAGGGTACCCATAAGGCGGTTTTTCCCACGCGCACATGGGGACCTAGATTAGGCAAGTCAGGAGGGATTTCACTATCCGGGAAACGGAGTGAGAACTGGCCATTTTCGCTGTAGAGGCTGGTAAGACCAGCTCTCTCAGCAAGTATCTTGATCTTCAGTTGGAGCAAAAGATTGCGAACTGGTTCGGGAGGAGGCCCAAAGCGATCATTGAACTCCTCATTGAGTGAAGTTATTTCACTTTCCGTTTGTATATCTGCTAAGCGACGATACAAATGTAAGCGCATGCCTTTATCGGCGACATAATCAGAAGGAATGCTTGCTCGCCAGGGCAAGTCAACGTTAATGGGTAGATAGAGTTTACTCTGTAGCGCGGTGGGTAATAGCTGTGCGTCGGCTTGTGGGTGTAAACGCCGGACTGAATCAGCAAGCAGGCGTGTATATAAGTGAAACCCTACTGCAGCGATTTGTCCATGTTGGCGCGTCCCAAGCAGGTCGCCAGCACCACGGATTTCTAGATCACGCATAGCGATAGAAAATCCTGCGCCAAGTTGGATGTTTTCGGCTATGGTATCCATACGTTGGCGTCCTTCTGGTGTTGGAGGTTTACGCTTGTGGCGGAAGAAGTAGGCATAGGCGCGTTGAGCACCACGTCCGACACGGCCGCGCAACTGGTATAACTGCGTTAAGCCAAATGTATCAGCCCGGTCTACGATCAAAGTATTCGCATTTGGGATATCAAGGCCAGATTCGATGATGGATGTACTGATCAGAACATCCACTTCCCCACTTGTGAATTGTTTCATGCGTGCAGAAAGCTCGCTCTCAGGCATTTGGCCATGGGCGATGGACATGCGTGCCTCCGGAACCAGGTTCACAAGGTGGCTGTGCATCGCCCCAATGGTCTGAACGCGGTTATGAACGAAAAAAACTTGTCCTCCACGTTCTAACTCACGTAAGATCGCCTGCCTGATAAGCTTTGGTGAATAAGGACCAACATGGGTAATAATTGGCAAGCGCTCCTCGGGTGGCGTGTCGATAGTTGAGATGTCGCGTACTCCGGTTAATGTCATATAGAGGGTTCGTGGGATCGGGGTGGCGGTCAGGGTCAGCACATCGACTTCCATGCGCATCTTTTTGAGAGCCTCTTTATGACTTACACCAAAGCGTTGTTCTTCATCAATGATTAGCAGTCCTAAATCTTTAAATTGGATATCGGATGATATCAGGCGATGAGTGCCTATGACAATGTCGATCGAGCCATTTTCCAACCGGGGCAAGATATCGCGTTGTTGCTGGGGAGTCCGGAATCTGGATAGCATTTCTACGACAATTGGGAAAGCCGCTAGCCGTTGGTTGAAAGTCTGGAAATGCTGTTGGGCGAGCACAGTGGTTGGGACTAAGATGGCCACTTGTTTTCCATCCATGACAGCTTTGAATGCTGCACGTAAGGCAACCTCGGTTTTGCCATACCCCACATCTCCACAGATCAGTCGATCCATAGGACGTGACTGTTCCATGTCCGCCTTAACCTCTTCGAGGACGCGTTTTTGATCTTCTGTCTCGATATATGGGAAGCTGGCCTCCAGCTCTTGTTGCCAAGATGTGTCTTTAGAAAATGCATGTCCCTCAACAATGGTGCGTTTGGCATACAGTTCCAGCAAGTCTTCGGCTACTTCTTGAACAGCTTCTTTGACGTGGCTTTTAACATTCCGCCACTCTGTTCCACCCAGTCGACTTAGTTTGGGTGTACGGTTGTCTGGACCCACATAACGGGTGATGCGGTCTGCCTGGTGTACAGGGACGAAGAGTTGAGCCTCATTTGCATACTCAATGCACAGGTATTCGCGTTCGATACCATCGATAGTACGTTCTACCAGGCTAATAAAGCATCCTACGCCATGATCGATGTGGACAACGAAGTCACCGGCTTGCAGATCGGCATAAGCTGATTCTGGCGCCTCGGCCACTGGACGTTGTCTGCGGCGTATTTCGGCTCTTCGCCATCCAAAGATCTCCCCATCGGTGAAAAGGTGGAGAGGGATGCTTTTTTGAGCTGAGTACAACCAGCCTTCTTCCAGGTTTCCCTGAATGCATACAGGTAAAGATGATGGCGCAGATAGAAGGGATTCGCGTTCGCGCCAGAGCTCCTGAAGACGAGTGGCTTGGCGAGAGACAACTGTAACTTGCTGTCCTGATTCAATCAGCTCGAACAGGTGCTCCATGAAAGGTTTTAGCCTACCACCGAAACGTGGTTCTGGAGTAAACCATTGAGCGATATCGGATAGCGTGCTCTCTTCCAGAGAGGCAGATGGACCGAGTTCTATTGGTCTGTGTTTTGACAGTGTATCGGTGATCTCGCCCCAGGACAAATAAGGTAACGGATAATCCTCCTGGAGAGTGCCGTCAGAAATTAGATCCTGGCGCAGATTAACTGCCTGTTCTTCAACCTCAATAATCGAATCTTCTAAGACTTGAAGGTTATCAATTAAGACGAGCGTATCTTTCGGAAGGTAGTCAATCACGCTGGCAGGAAAGGTATGTAGTATGGGAATATGGTATTCAGATAGGTCATCTGGGGATAGGGACTCATGGCCTTTGCCTAGCAAATATTCCCTGGCCGGGGTGATCAAGAGGCGATGCTGAATCGCCTTGTCTTGACGAATTGTTCGCTGGGTCGAAGGATCGAAAGGGCGCATCGTCTCGATTTCGTCGCCAAAGAATTCAATACGTGTAGGTTGTGAGTTTGCGGGAGGCCATATGTCTAGAATGCCACCTCTCCGTGCAAAGCGACCAGGAGCAATCACTGTGTTAACATGTTCATATCCGAGTGAAATCCAGCTGCGGGTGAGTTCGTCCAGTTGAATAATTTGCCCTTGACGAAGTTTCCGTGTTGCCTTTAGGAAGTCACGCCTAGGTAAGGTGCGGGTCATTAATGCACGGGCTGGTGCAATGATTATCGGATTTGTTGTGCTTGGATCGAGGTATGTTTGGCCACCGGGAATGTTATATGCTGCTAAAGTTGTAAGTACTTTCAGGCGATCACGCCGGGTTGTCTCCCCCCAAGGGGCGTTTTCGTAGAATAAAGGTGTCGGTTCAGGGAATAACAGCAGTGATGCAGATGGCAACCATAGAGATAATTCATCGAGTAAGGTTAATGCATGATCGGCACGATCGGTGAGGAGTAGGAAAGGTCGTTGGAGTTCGTTGTACAGTGCGGCCAATATTGGCAGCCTGGCTGAACGCTGTAACCCTAAGCTATATCCAAACGGCTCTTGCCGGAGAGAGTGACGCCCCGCCTCCTGGAGTGAATCTATTAAGTCTTTAGATGTCTCAGAGATTTGCTGAATAACAAAATCGAGTTGCATGACCGGTGTGTTCTAAACGTGGCTAGGTGTTTCTTAAGTTGAAGGTTTGTTTTCTTTCATTAAACGCTGGCACAGGAGGTGATCTACAATCGGTGCAAAGTTATTTGAAGTTAATCGAAGCCTATCTCCGTCAGTTGCTAAATGATTTGCGGCTTTTCCATCGTAATATTGATAAATATTTCCCTCCAATTACATATTGATTAAATTTTCGCCTTTAATCACTGTCCTTGGAATTATATTTATTCATGGCAGCCTCCAGCCCTTCGGCTATGAAGACCAAAACGGCATCCGAGGCGCGATCAATAATATGATGTACCATCTCGGCTTCATCTTTTGAGAAATCTTTTAAGACATAAGCGGCAGCCTCCATACTACCCGGAGGGCGGTCTACACCAAGTCGAATCCGAGGGAATTCCTCCGTGCTAAGACGCTCTATGGTAGATTTCATTCCCTTTTGCCCACCAGAGCCACCCATGGGCCGTATACGTATTGTACCTAAAGGTAGGTCAACATCGTCATATGCTATCAATAGGTGATCCAGTGGGATTTTGTAAAATCTGACCAGGGCAGCTACTGCTTGCCCAGATAAGTTCATATAAGTTTGCGGTTTTGCTAAGATAAGCTGTTTCCCTAAATAATTAGTTTTAGTGACCAAGGCTCTGGATTCCATTCGCGAGAATGCCACACCTAACCGTTCCGCCAGACGATCTGCTAGCATAAACCCCACATTATGACGGTTACCTTTATATTGGCGTCCTGGATTGCCTAAGCCTACGATGAGAAATCGTGAATCCTCGAGGGGTAATTTGGTATTTAGAGCATTTTTTTCCACTGTTGGATTATTCCCTACCTATTTGCGAATACTTTGCGAACAATAACATATAACCCAATTAAGGCGAATATACCTATCGCCACCAGGGCACCTTTACCAAAGCCAAGGGAAATATCGTCCGTAGTGAGTTGTGCGGGATTTTTCGGTAAAGATGTTGCTGTTGGTGGTATAGGTGTCTCCGTAGGTGTGGGGGATGAGCCAGGAACTGGTGTCGCGGTGGGCGTGACAGGTGTTGGGGTGTTGGTTTCAATTGGTGTATAGTTGCGCACCCTCAGGTTGGGAACATCTATCACTAGATCGTGTTCATCTTCGTAGACTACCGACAACCGTAAGTTATAAGCACCATCAGTTATTGTGGTTGTATCCCACTCGGCAATTGCTCCGTTAGCGACGGGCTCTTTGATATTTTGTATCAGAAACCAGATTTGTGTCGGATTATGTAGATATGAAAAAGTTAATTCTCCATGTTGGAAGCCATCTGCCGGTATATTTCCAATGATGGTTACAATTCCTTGTATTGCCTGTCCGGGAGAGGGGGATTGGATGGATATTTGTGCTGTTTCTGTCTCCGGTAGAGGCGTTGTGTTCGGAACGTTCGCAGAAGTTGTTTTTGTGGAGTAGGTTGGTGTGATTGTAGGTGTATCTTGCTGAGCGATAGCGCTCAAGCCTGGTACCCCAAGTAACAACACTATCGTGAGACCGAATAGTTCGCGGAACATGGCAATCGTTAAGGATAACATGATGGGACGGGAGGGTCAACAGAAAATATCTGAAATTTGATTTCAGTTTTGCATTAGAAAAACAATTATGGTAAACTCAGGTCGAATTTTTAAAGCGAGGTACAATGGAACAGGTTTTTATTCGTGCTAATCGTGGGCATATAATCCTGAGCTTTATCGACGAGGGAGCTAAATTAACCGCCATAGCGCGAGAGGATGTACAACTTGTTTTGCTATTTTTAGAAATGCGCCGAGTTGCAGAAGATCTATTGAAATTAGCAGGATGATATACCTAAAACGACCTATTGATCATACACACAACTCCGTGGGGAGGTTGCCGTAAAACGGCCCTCCCCACTTCCTTTACGATCAAGCTGTCTGGAGGAGTAAATGACAACAAAGTACATTTTTATTACTGGTGGTGTCATCAGTTCCGTTGGAAAGGGTGTCACTGCGGCCGGGATTGGACGTTTGTTGAAAGAACGAGGCTTTTCCGTAGCCGTTCAGAAACTTGACCCTTATATCAATGTGGATCCGGGCACGATGAGCCCCTATCAACACGGTGAAGTATTTGTACTGGATGATGGCGCTGAAACTGACCTGGATCTAGGCCACTATGAACGCTTCATCGATATTAAGCTTAACAAAGTCTGTAACGTGACTACAGGGCAGGTATATGCCGAGGTGATCAGCAAAGAACGGCGCGGTGATTATCTGGGTGGGACCATACAGGTCATCCCTCACATCACCAATGAAATCAAACGGCGTATCGGCTTGGTCACTAAGACCACTGGAGCCGAGATAGTATTGGTCGAAGTTGGTGGGACGGTAGGCGATATCGAGTCATTACCTTTTCTAGAAGCTTTGCGCCAGATGCGCACCGATGTTGGTCGTGAAAATAGTGTTTATATTCATGTTACCTGGATGCCCCATATTGGTGCAACTGGGGAATTGAAAACCAAACCTACACAGCACTCTGTACGTGAGTTACGCTCCATTGGTATCTCACCAGATGTTATCATAGCTCGTTCTGACCATCCTTTTGATGAAGAGCTAAGGGAGAAGATTGCTCTTTTCTGTAATGTGGAGCCGCAGGCTGTGCTTCCGATGATTACGACACAAGTCCTATATGAAGTGCCCTTATTATTAGAACAATTACGTGCTGGTGAAATCTTGTTAAAGAAACTTGGCCTTGAGGCGCGACGCGAGCCCGATTGGAAAGAATGGGAATGGGTGGTATCAGAGATCAAACGTGAGAAGCCGATTGTGAATGTGGCATTGGTGGGGAAATATGTTGAATTACATGATGCCTATATGAGCGTGCGTGAAGCGCTCAAACACGCAGCATTATCTTTAGGCTGTGAAGTAAATCTATCCTGGGTACATTCCTCAGATTTGGAGAAGGGACGTGGTTGGGATATTTTGGAGATTGTCGATGGAATAGTCGTTCCTGGTGGTTTTGGTAGCAGGGGGACGGAAGGTAAAATTCAAACCGCTCGTTATGCGCGGGAGAATAAAGTACCTTACCTGGGTTTGTGCTTAGGGATGCAGCTAATGGTGGTGGATCTTGCTCGGTTTGCCTTGGGAGGTGATGATGTCAACTCCTCCGAGTTCGATCGTTCCACCCCACACCCTGTAATTGACCTGATGCCAGATCAAAAAGGGATTGCCGATATGGGAGGGACAATGCGTTTGGGTTTGTATCCGTGCGAACTCCAACCCGGTAGTATTGCGGCTCAAGCTTATCAGGAAAATTCTATCCAAGAGCGCCATCGCCATCGCTTTGAGTTTAACAACGCTTATCGGGAAATTCTAGAAAGCGTAGGTCTACGCTATTCGGGTCTTTCACCAGATGGGCGACTGGTTGAAATTGCCGAGCTATCTGACCACCCCTTTATGTTAGGAACGCAGTTCCACCCAGAGTTTCTCTCACGCCCCAACAGGCCTCATCCCTTGTTTGTCGCCTTTTTAAAAGCTGTACAGGAACGGGCAGAGCTGAAATTGAATGAAGCCGAAAAAGGGGGTGAAACCTCTGCTGAAAAGGATGTGCTTATTGAAGCTTAATGGTATTTAGTCTTTAGTGCTCTAAAAACCTGGCGGGTGTTCTGAGTACACACCGCGCAGTTCAGGAGGCAGCATGTCTGCCAAAGTGAACATCAACCTGTCTGTGAGAGCCAGTGTGGTTTCGCCAGGTTCTGGAAAAATGAGCTCGCCCATTGTGATGCTAACTTTTTGCCGATGTGGAAACCCGGAAAACATGGTTTGAGTGCCTTCCAACGCCACCGGCGCAATGGGGCACTTTTCGGAAATCGCTAAACGGGCCGCTCCCGATTTGCCAGTACGCAAACCTCTACTGCTGCGTGTCCCTTCTGGGAACATGGCGAGAACTTGACCGTGTTCGAGTACCTTTTTTGCATGGTCTATCGCCCATTTGTCACGCGTGCCGCGTTTCACTGGAAAACTTCCCAATTGGCGCAATATTGAGTCTAAAACTGGATTCTGGTGTAGCTCATCCTTCGCCATATAAAATAGTGGGCGCGGCAGCACAAACTGAATTGGGAACATGTCGTAAACGCTTATATGGTTAGAGACTAAAATGACTGGACCTTCATTAGGTAGGTTATCTATTCCGCTTGCCTGAAAAATAGTGAATGCTCGAAAGAGAAGCTTGAGTGATACCGTTATAACGCGGCGAAAGGTTGTAAGTTTAAACTGATAGGTTTTTTGGTCTCGAGGGTCTGGGTGGGATTTTTCGATTTCTGCTGACATAGAATTGGATTATACTTGCATTTGCTGCATGTTGAAACTTAATATCTAACGATGTCACATGTATTAAGTGAGTGATTGTATGAAACTTGATTTAATAAAAGACAACCGACACGAAAATTAAGTTTCATTTGATAATCCATTTAGAGATATTGCTTGAGGAAAATTATTTAACATAAGAGGTGAAATATGGAAACAATAATCGAAGATGTTGTAGGTCGTGAAATCCTGGATTCCCGTGGTAACCCCACTATTGAAGTGGATGTTCATTTAATCGATGGTCATTGGGGGAGGGCAGCGGTTCCATCAGGTGCCTCTACTGGAGTGCATGAAGCTTTGGAACTGCGCGATGGCGAAAAGACTCGTTATGGAGGGAAAGGTGTAAAGAAAGCAATCGAGAATGTCAATGGTGCGATTGCGGATTTGCTTCTGGGGTGGGATGCTATCGACCAAAAGGGGATTGATGAGGCTCTGTTGGAATTGGATGGTACACCTAATAAATCGCGCTTGGGTGCAAATGCCATTCTCGGTACCAGTCTGGCTGTGGCAAAAGCTGCCGCAAACTCCCTTGGATTACCGCTGTATCGTTATATTGGTGGGGTGTATGCACATATACTGCCCGTGCCAATGATGAACATACTCAACGGTGGCGCCCATACTGGTTGGCAATCCACTGACGCTCAGGAGTTTATGGTGATGCCATTGGGAGCAGCATCCTATTCGGAAGGGCTACAGTGGGGAGCTGAGATTTACCATACTTTAAAGTCAGTCCTTAAGGATCGGGGATATACTGCTCTTGTCGGTGATGAGGGAGGCTATGCACCCGCACTCAAGGCAAATGCCGAAGCGGTTGAGGTTATCCTGGAAGCAATTGAAAAGGCCGGTTATAAAGCCGGAGAGCAAGTATCCATTGCTCTTGATCCAGCGGCTTCTGAATTTTACGAACAGGAGACAGGTCTATATAACCTAAGAACTGAAGGCCGTAAACTGACCAGCGAAGAGATGGTTGACTTTTGGAAATCATGGGTGAATCAATACCCAATTGTTTCGATCGAGGACGGCTTGGCTGAGGACGACTGGGCAGGCTGGGGGCAAATGGTCCAGGAGTTAGGTGACCGCATCCAGATTGTTGGTGATGATTTGCTGGTGACTAATCCTGAGCGTGTACGACGAGCGATCAGGGAAAAGGCTGCCAATGCTTTGCTGGTCAAGCTTAACCAGATTGGTTCGCTTACAGAGACCATTGAGGCTGTGGAGATTTGTCATCGAGCGGGTTGGCGGGCGGTAACTTCTCACCGCTCTGGTGAGACAGAGGATGCTACCATTGCCGATTTGGCGGTTGCCCTTAATATGGGCCAGATCAAGACGGGTGCGCCAGCCAGGTCCGACCGCGTTGCCAAATATAATCAACTGTTACGAATTGAAGCAGAATTAGATGATTCAGCCCGATATGCCGGTTGGGAAGCTTTGAGACGCTAATAGCTGAAGATTCAATGAAGATGTGCTGTAGTTGTAGCAATATCTGATGCTTTAAATTGCAACTCCGTTTATCTAAAACCCGGCCCC
>DAOVXM010000378.1 GCA_030636125.1 Chloroflexota bacterium
ACTTCCACCAATAGATTTGGGGGACACAGACGAAGGTAATTTCCCCGACCCTCATGATCGGATGTGATACAAGATAATGCCAGACGAAAGATTGCAGAAAGTGCTCGCTAGGGCGGGAATCGGATCTCGTCGAGCCTGTGAAGTGATAATCGATGCAGGCCGTGTGCAGGTTAACTATAAAACTGCCAAGCTTGGAGATAAGGTCAACCCGGAACGTGATCAAATTGTGATTGACGGTAAACCGTTGAGGATTAAGAATAATACCATCTATATCGCTTTGAATAAGCCGCGAGGAGTCTTGTCAACGGTAAAATCCAATGATCCAAGACCAAATGTACGTGATCTTGTCGATCTGCCAGATCGTTTTTATCCTGTAGGGAGACTGGATGTTGATAGTGAGGGATTGATCCTGTTGACAAATGATGGTGAGTTAACAAATTTCTTGACACACCCACGTTACGGACATGAGAAGGAATACCGGGTGCTCGTTGTACGGCGACCGGATAAGGAACAACTGGAATTATGGCGGCGGGGTGTGGTGCTTGAAGATGGATATCGAACCAAGCCTGCCAAAGTTCGAGTTGAATCGAATGCTGGTAGTGCTGTTTGGTTGAGAGTGATTATGCGGGAGGGTCATAAGCGCCAGATCCGAAGGGTAGGAGCAATAATCGGTTTGCCGGTCGAGAAGATTATTCGCATTCGTATAGGTAGTCTGAAGTTGGGTGGTTTGATGAAACGGGAGTGGCGTTATTTAGACAAAGGTGAGGTATATGCGTTGAAGAGAGAAGCAGGAATTAGGAGTGCCAATGCAGAACACGTTAGAAAATAAAACCTCCTGGTTGAATCGTTCTTTACTCGATAAATCCGTAATATCAGTAGAAACTCTCTTGTTTGTTTTAATATTGATTCTGGCCATCGCAAGTCGCTTTTATAACCTTGAGGCTCGGGTAATGAGCCATGATGAAAACTCTCATGTGTATTATTCATGGCGGCTATTTCGCGGTCAGGGTTTCGCTCACGATCCATTGATGCATGGCCCGTTGCAATTTCATATGCTGGCTCTCTCATACTTTGTGTTTGGGGATGGAGACTTTACAGCCAGAATGCCTGCAGCACTATTCAGCATTGCGACTGTCGCATTCATGTGGAATTATCGTCGTTATCTGGGTCGTATCGGTGCTCTGGTCGCCGCGGTCCTGATGTTGATCTCACCCTACATGCTTTATTATGGGCGATACGTGCGCAACGAGGCGTATGTTGCCTTTTTGGGGGTCGTCACAATATGGGCAATTCTTCGATATTTGGAAACTGGAAAGGCTCGCAATTTGTACTGGCTTACTGGAGTAACAGCTTTACATTTTACCGCTAAGGAAACATCCTTTATTTACACTGCCCAGGCGTTGATATTCTTGCTGTTTTATTTTGTATATCAGATTTATCGGAAACCCTGGCAGGACCGAAAGAGCAGGAATTTATTCCTCATCACACTGACTTTAGGTCTGCTTTTAATATTTGGTGCTGGGGCTTTATTACTTAATGGTGAAGGTCTTAGCCTGAATGCAACGGAAGTAGTTTCGCCTGCTGCGCCTACCCAGGAAATAGAACAGCTTCAACCAAGTGGATCTCTCACTTTACCAATCACGTTGGCAATACTGGGTGGATTATCGATGATATTATCCATGTTATTTTTAATACGTGGATACACCATAAGTAATATCCGAAAAGAGAGATCTTTTGATTTGCTGATTTTATTGGGCACTCTGGTTCTCCCTCAATTGAGCTCCCTTCCGGCGCGATTAATGGGGTGGAATATTCCAACGAACGCCTCTGAAGTTCAAGCATTCGCAACCGTTGATATATTGCACATGGCTATCTTCTTTATACCGTTCGTTGCAGTATCGGTGTTGATTGGATTGTGGTGGAATTCGCGTCGGTGGCTTATTAACGCCGCAATCTTTTATGGGATATTTACAGTTTTATATACAACTGTGTTCACTAACGGGGCGGGGTTCTTTACGGGTATGGTTGGTTCACTCGGTTACTGGTTGGAGCAGCAAGGTGTTAATAGAGGCAGTCAGCCTATGTACTATTATTGGTTGGTACAGATACCAATTTACGAATACCTGCCTGCATTGGGAACTGTTCTCCTAATTGGGATGGCGGTTTTGAAAAGACTGGTTTTGCCAACAAAGCAAGAAGACGCTACTCTTGAAGAGGAAAACAATGAGAAAAATCCCATTTCGCAAGATAACAATACAAAAAAAGCCCCTGTTTTTGCTTTCCTAATTTTCTGGGCCTTAACTAGTTTAGTCGCTTATACGTTCGCCGGGGAAAAAATGCCCTGGCTGACCGTCCACATAGCTTGGCCGCTGATTTTGTGCGCAGGCTGGTTTTTCGGGCGTTTGATCGAGGCTATAGATTGGAACGGTTTTCGAAAGTCTAAAGGTTGGCTGGTGATCGCTATATTGGTGATTTTCCTATTCAGCTTTCTTGCAGCAATGGGTTCCTTATTGGGGACCAATCCACCATTTCAAGGTAAAGAGCTGGAGCAGTTAAGTGCTACGAGTACATTTATGGTCAGCTTTCTTACTTCAATAGCAAGTGGTATCGGTTTGATCTATTTACTTAAATCATGGTCGTTCATTCAAATTGTCCTTTTAGTGGCTTTAATTTCGTTCACTTTCTTAGGAATCCTGACTGCCAGGACAGCGATCCAGGCGACTTATATAAATTATGATAATGCGAATGAACTGTTAGTATACGCACACTCAGCAGGCGGTGTTAAAGTTGCGCTTGAACAGATCGAAGAGATCTCCCAGAGGACCACGGATGGACTTGCGCTTTCAGTAGCCTACGATAACGAGACTTCATACCCTTATTGGTGGTATTTACGCAATTATAACAATTCCAGATATTACGGTGCTGACCCAACTCGAAGCCTGCGTGATGCCCCGGTTATCCTGGTCGGCGATGCCAATTATGGAAAAATAGAGCCCGTAGTTGGTCAGGCGTATAACCGCTTCGATTACATACGATTGTGGTGGCCAAACCAAGATTATTTTAATCTCACCTGGGATAGGATCATCAACGCTTTGCGCGACCCCAGTATGCGCGCAGCGCTTTTCCAAATATGGTTCAATAGAGATTACTCATTCTATGGAGAAGTTACCAATAAAGATATGGACTTGACCAATTGGTCTCCGTCTGCCAGTATGCGTCTGTATATACGCAAAGATATCGTCAACCAGTTGTGGAATTATGGGGCGGCGCCTTCGCTGGAACCAATTCAGGCCGATCCATATGAGGGAAAAGAGGTCAAGCTTACAGCCAATCGTACCTTCGGCAGCCAAGGAGATCAAGCAAGTCAATTTCAGCGCCCTCGCGGGGTTGCAGTTGCGGGTGATGGCAGCATCTATGTCGCGGATACAGAGAACAATCGTATTCAACACCTGACACAGGATGGAGAAATTCTACACGTGTGGGGAAAGTTTGGTGCCACAACTACGAGTAATGCTCCAGGCGGGACATTTAATCAACCATGGGGATTGGATGTTGGACCCGATGGCTCAATTTTTGTCGCGGATACCTGGAATCACCGTATTCAGAAATTTTCATCTGAAGGAGAATTTTTGAAAATGTGGGGATATTTCGGACAGGCGGAAGGACCGAATGCTCTTTGGGGACCACGAGATGTGGCAATCGATCAAGATGGAAATGTCTTTGTGACGGACACAGGAAATAAACGTGTAGTGGTATTCGATTTGGATGGGAATCACATAACTCAATTTGGTGGAGCGGGAATGGCACCCGGTCAATTCGACGAACCTGTTGGAATTGCGGTTGATAAAACGGGCAACGTTTATGTCGTTGATACCTGGAACCAAAGAATTCAAGTATTTTCTCGCTTTGAAGATTCTACATATATACCTGAAACTG
>DAOVXM010000364.1 GCA_030636125.1 Chloroflexota bacterium
CAGGCGTAGCAAACAATTCCCGGTAGTTCATCACAACGGCGAAGATCATGCCGGCAATGAAATAAACTACGGTATGGGTTACAGCAAATCTGAGGATAAATCCTATCCATGTCATGACTCGACCATCGGATTCGTTCTCAGGGGATTGTTCTTTCAATACAGTTGTCATTGGAGTCTCTAATATTTTATTTCCTTAATCTTCTGCCGCTGCCTGCGGCGCGACCTGCTTCTCCACTGCCTGCCCTTGGAGCGATTTTAATTGTCCGAAGTAGGTGAAACCCCAGCCCAGCACGAGCAGGACCATTACCCCCGAGGCCGCGTTTATGGTGCTGCCAAGCGGTACATCGAATTTCTGTGCTAGCTCCGGTCTCAGCACGAAGTTGCCCAAACTAAAAATACCGCACAGATCCCAGGCCGCCACGACGAAGAAGATAAAACCGAGCATGCGCAGGTCCGATCCGGTTTTGTCAGACCCTGATAGCGTTGGCCGAACACTTGCCCGATGCCAGACCGATCCTACGAAGAACAGCGTGATCAGACCACCGCCGATGCCGAAAAGCGCGGGCACTAACTGAGAGGTGGTTCCTAAAAACCTCCAGGCGGTAAATAGAACTAAGACCAGGATCAATAGCCAATAGGTGCGCCGCTCGACATTGGCGATGAGGGCTGCTCCAATGGCAACGATGAACGCTCCCAGCGGTACGGATAGCGCCCAAAGGATACCCACCAATCCCGAATAGGCTTCAGTGCCGACCTGATTAGCGGCAGGTACTACACGCCACGAATACAGCCAACCCAATCCAATCATAAGCACCGCGCCGATCAAAAATATCACCCATCCGATTTTCTGTGATGTTGGTTTATTACTTGTATTACTATTCATGATTCTCTCCTTTATTTTTATAATTAATTTGGTTACCCTTCCGGTTTGATTTGATTGACCGAAATCAGCGGCATATGGATATCCCTGACCCTGGCGATAACGCCGTGAAGCGCGGCCTGATCGACGATCGTGCCGGTGAAGGTTGTGATCGCTATGCCCTCTTCGTTAAACCCAGTGGTGATCTGCAGCCCATCAAACCAGGAGCTCCACTGCTCGTCGAGATGACCTTTAACCTTGATCTCATACACACCTTGCCCACTGAAATTGGGTTGATCCATTGGCACCTCCACTGCGGGTGAAAAGCGGATATTTGGTGTTTCAGACCTGACTGGTTTTGAAACCAGTCGGTTATTGCTGGACGAGTGGTTAGTAAAACCAGTATAGCGATTTAAAGGGTGGAAAGTCACCACCCTTAATGGGTGGTTTATGGGAAATGGAGTAAATAGAGATCTAAAGGAGGCCTAATTCTCGGGCACGAGCGGCGGCCTCATGTTTTTTACTGACCCCCAACTTACTGTAGATATTTTTAGTGTACCATTTGACGGTATTTAACGAGAGATATAACTCTTCAGAAATCTCCCGGTACGTATAACGAGCGGAAAGTAATCGTAATATTTGCGTCTCGCGATCATTAAGCGGCTTGACAAGCTCTCTGATCCCCAGCGGAGCGCGGTGGACCGTTGCGGTTGGAAATGCACCAAACAATTTGTTTATATAATTGGGATCTGATCTCCGCCGGGCGGCAATTCCAAGCAAGTCCTGCATTGGTGATCCCAGATCCACAAAGGTGTGTACGTAGCCTTCCGGCTCCCCAAGATCTAGGGCGCGAGATATACATTTGTAAGCTGCATCGATCTTACCTAATTTGTACAATGCAATCGCCTGCAGCGAGAGAACTGCGATCAGTTCCCCGTTCAGTCCGCCATCTTCAACCGAAACGATAAGTCGATCCAACAGATGGATGGCTTCCTCCCTTTTGCCCTGAGCGATCCAGACCCGCGCCAAGATAAGGATTTCATATTCCTGTTTGTAGTAGCGGATTTTTTCCTCTGGTTTTAGACCCGATGACTCTGCCCATTCGATGGCTTCGGTGAACAGGTTGTCTAGGTCGGGTCGTTGTTGGCTGAGGTTCAGATTCCGCTCGGCAACCATAGCAGCTACGGGTATATCGGAGAGGGAGATCCCCGGTATTAGGCTGATATGCTTGAGTTTTCGAAAATATCTTGAGGCTACCTCTATCTTCCCCAAAGCCAGGTTCAAATCCACCAGATATGCGTATCCCCTTATACGGTACCAGCTGCCCACAAGCTCGTAATACTCAGCGGCTTTGTATAAGTATTCCGCAGCCTTGTCCAGCTCATTCCTCTCGTACAACACCCGGCCTATATTCCATCGTAAATGAGCCAACATACGAGCAGGTCGTCCCTGGCGACCCTCCAATCTGGACCATTCTTCGATCCACAACAACCCCATTTCACCGTTGGCAAGAGCCCGGTTTAATGTGCCGCGGTCGATATCCACGAACATCATATAATGGATGCAGCTCAAAGCTGCATAGCGATTACCAATTTGTTGGTTCAATGGCAAGGCCGTCTGGTAAGCTTGATAGGCGGCTTCCATTTGACCCAAATTGAAGTATCCCATTCCCAGACCCAACATGGTGACACCTCGCAATAAAAGTACATCCTTTGTGTCTTCATCTGGCAACGCCTCTAAGGTCGCTAGAGAAAGATTAACAGATCGCTCAAACTCCCCTCGCTTCGTGGCTGTGTAAGCCCGGATCGTATTTATATGCCCTGTGATTACAGCGGGTGGAAAGGATTCGGGCAGCCTGTTTAGATCATTCAAATGTGCTTCGACCAGCGCCAAAGTTGGTTCCACGTATTCCAGTTGATACTCGAATTGCAAAGCCCAGGCGTGGTAGATACACAACCTGGGGAATTGAGCGCGCATCTCCACAGGCAGCTTGTTTGCCCAGCGTAACATCTGATTAACATCTGAATTCGTGATAAGGAGTGTCTCTGCGTATTCATCCAACAATCTCGCTGCCCGATTTTCATCTCCCCCGGCAAAGGCGTGGTCGATAGCTGCATCCATCAAACTTTGTGCTTCATACCACTGACTGGCGCGGATGAAAAGCTCCGGAACCATCTCGGGTTGTGATTCGCGCAGGCGCTGCTGCAAAAAGTCGGCAAAGAGCTGGTGATAGCGGTACCATTGGCGTTCATTATCTGTGGAGATAAGAAAGAGGTTGGCTTTTTCAAGGAAAATCAGCATCTCTCTGCCAGAAATCTGTTGGGTCAACGCGTTGCAGAGGGAGGCATTAAAACGCTCCAGGATAGATGTGCATAACAAAAACATCTGCACATTATCAGGTTGTTGGGATAAAACTTCGTGCGCCAGATAGTCGATCAAATGTCGATGGCTACCAGAGAAGACAGCGATCATTTCGTGTTTATCAGGGCGATCCCGCAGGGTCAGGGCAGCCAATTGCAATCCGGCGATCCAGCCCTCTGTGCGGATTTCCAGATTTTGGATATCTTGATTTGAGAGGGCCAGACCCATCTTTTGATTGAGGAAAGCAGCCGCTTCGACGAACGTAAATCGCAAGTCAGCCTCGCGAATTTCTGTCAATTCCCGTTGGACACGCAGACGTCCCAGCGACATCGGTGGGTCAATCCGGGAGAGGATGACCATGTGCATCCCAGGCGGGAAGTGATCGATCAAAAAGTCGATAGCCTGGTGAACTTTGATTTCCTGGATGAGGTGGTACTCGTCCAGTACCAGGGCAAAGCGAGTCGCCGAGGCAGTGATGTCGTTCACCAAAGCAGTCAGCAGGTTTTCAATGGGAGGGTCGTCGCCAGCATCCAGGAATGATTGGACATCGACGCCGATGTTTGGATTAATCTGTTGTAAGGCAGCAATCAGGTAAATGAAAAATTGAGTAATATCGTTTTCCGAGGCATCAAGGGTGAGCCAGGCAACCGGTATTTTAGCGCGAGCGATCCACTCACTGACCAGGGTCGATTTGCCGTAACCGGTTGGAGCAGAGATCAGCGTGATTTTTCCTTGCAGACCCGCGTCTAACCGTTTGATCAGGCGCGGGCGCGCGACGAGGTCCGGGCGAGATGTGGGGATATGTAGTTTAGTGATGAGCAGAGGCA
>DAOVXM010000241.1 GCA_030636125.1 Chloroflexota bacterium
ACCAGTAGCCATCGCCGGGGCGCGTCCGTGCGCCGCTTCGACAAAATCACAATTGAAGTAGTTGTATGCGAATACAGAACAGCCTACTGGAGCAACACCAATAGTCATCTCGCGGATGCCCATTTCATCAATAATCTCAGCAATCAGCCGGTGGGCAATGCCATGGGTACAACCCGGGCAGTAATGAGTAATAATGTTGGTCATCGATTCGGGCCGTGAATATACTAAATTGGCAGGAGCATTTATTGCCATCCCAATTCCTCCATGTTAACTAATCTCAGTTTTCAACCGCTGCATCCAATTACTCCGGGGATCTACCCCTGCAGCTAACGGTTCATGTGAGAGTCGCCGGATTTCATTCAATACCTCATCTGGATATGGCACAACGCCTCCCAGACGTCCATAAAACTCAACCGGCACCTTTCTAGCGACAGCCAACTGTACATCCCGCAGCATTTGACCGGTGTTCATCTCTACGACCAGAAAAGCACGCGCCTGATTTGCAAGTTCGGCAACTTTTGCGAACGGATATGGATTGAGCGTTATTGGGCGGAGTAAACCAACTGGAATTCCTTCTGCTCGGGCGGATCGAACGGCTGAAAAAGCTACTCGTCCTGCGGTTCCAAAGCCGATCACCACAAATTCGGCATCATCCAAGAAGTATCCTCGGTAGCGAATCTCATTTTCTTCAATTTTATTCCATCGTTCTAAGATACGCAGGTTGGTAATTTCTTCATCCTCCGGGTTCATATAGATTGAAGTCAGGATGCGACTATCTCTACCTTCTGCGCCTCGCACTGCCCATTCCGGATATTCGCTTTTTATTGGGAGCATGGGCGGTAATTCTGCCGGTTCCATCATCTGACCGATATTGCCGTCCGCCATCACCACGACGATAGCTTGATACTTTTCGGCCAGGTCAAAAGCGAGCACCGTCAGATCAATTGCTTCTTGCACACTTGATGGCGCTAGCACGATCGAGTGGTAATCTCCATGACCTCCACCGTGAACGATTTGATTGTAATCACCTTGCGAAGGGGCGATATTACCTAGACCGGGTCCGCCGCGCACAACATCTATTAATACAACGGGAAGTTCCGTTCCGGCGATGTACGAAATGCCTTCCATCATTAAGCTCACTCCAGGACTGGAAGAAGAGCTCATCACCCTCACACCAGTGCAAGCGGCGCCGTACACCATATTAATGGCGGCAACTTCGCTTTCTGCTTGTAGAAAAACCCTACCTAATTCAGGCAAACGGTGCGACATCCACTCAAGCAGTTCAGTTTGGGGCGTGATCGGATATCCAAAATAGGCTTCGACTCCTGCTCGTATGGCAGCCTCTGCCATGGCTACATTGCCTTTTAATAACTCACGCGGCATATAACACCTCCTAAGTCCCAGCCTTAACAACCTTGCGACGATCTGAGCGAATCGGAACTTCTCTATAAACAGTTATGGCTGCTTCTGGACAAACTAATGCACAGATTGCACAACCTGTACAGGCATCTTCTTTTAGGTATGCAGGATGATAACCCTTGGAAGTTAATTGATCCATGTCTATCGCCAATACGTCTTGAGGGCAGGCATTAACACATAAATCACAACCTTTACAATAAAATGGATCAATTTCAACCCAGCCTTTAACCGGCATTACGATCCTCCTTCACCCAATAAATGTCATCCTTTTTTTACGATTATCAGGAATTCATCACTGATTGTGAAGTACCAACTGTCACAATTCCGATATACGAATATCCTTATGTGCAAAAGGGCTCGAAGCGTTGTTTTTAGGATATATGGATAGAGTTTAATCCAACACCTTTGAAATTTTGCGAAATCAAGGGGTTGGTGTTGGTGTAATTCTAGGCTCTGAAAGCGCCTGAATAATTGATTCTTCTGCAGTCCGCAGGGCATCAGAGGGTGCTACATCGCTGCTAAAAACAGACATTAGAGCCATGTCCATCGGGATTTGGTATGCTTCCATCTCGGGAGCTATTGGGTAGCTCGAGCCACTAGCAAGGGCTGACATTGCCTTGGTCATCAACGTGCCGGTGACAGGATCCGTCATTATGATATTGGTCATTGCAGGAATGGAGCCAGACTCTGCGAATTTGGATTGGGCTTTTTCGGAAACTAAATACTCCATGAACATCTTGGAGGTAGTTAGGCGATCACCACTGATTTGTGAATTCAGGTATAGATTCTCTGGTAACACATAGCCGGAAAGTGAGCCATCACCGTATTCAGGCCAGCGATCGATCGCCAAATTTTCGGCTCCAATTGCGTTTGCCAGTGCAATCATATTCCAGGTCCCATCGATGATAAGACCAATTTTTCCTTCCTTGAAGAGTTCAACGTCCTGGTCGCTTAAGTAATCGCTCGGTCCGGCCTCTTCAAAGGCGACTAATAAATCAAGCCATTCGACGCCTTTCATGTCATTAAACCCCGGAAAGCCATTTGATCCCATAAGCCTGCCGCCGATACCTTCCAAATGAGCGCCGGAAAAAATAAAGCTGCGCTCAAGAATTGCGCCAACCACTTCTCCTTGTGTGGCTGCGTTGGCGTTATAGATTAAATTATCAAAGGTTGCTGCTGAATCCGACAGGATGTTCTTGTTGCGAAAAAGGACTACACCATTGATTGAATACGGCAGACCGATCAATTCATTTTTATAGCGGGCTGCGCCTAATGCAGGTTGGTTTAGCGTTTCAAGTACGTCGCTATTGCTGAGATCGTTCAACGCGGTAATTAACCCAGCATCATATAATGTTGGACCCCAATTCGCTGGTCCTAGTAGTATCGTAGGACCGCGCCCATCCTGCGCTTCTATCTCGAAGCGTGTTCGCAGGTTTATAAGAGGCACATACAAGACATCAAAGTAAACATTGGGGTACTGAGTGCTGAAATCATTGATTACCATTTCTAAAGCAGGCATCTCACGTTCATTAAAGGAGTGCCATATTGTGACTGTGCCTTGAATTATCACTTCAGTTGGTGTCAGTGTGGGGGTGGGCACTTTGATCCTGGGAACAGTGGATGTTGGTGCCTGGGTTTGGGTTGGCGTATCGTCCGAGACAAAACGACTGCAGCCCGTAAGGATTAGCAGTGCGAACGCTAATAAATATCCAGATTTATTATTAATACTCCAATTTTCTTTTTTCATAATAATATCTATTTCTACATACCCAGAGGGGCACTAATATACCAGGGTTAAGTAAGTTCATCAAGCAATAGTATTTTTCAATTATAATCAGCCGCATGACAAGACTAATTGCAATCAATGGTGTGTTCGCGGCTGCCTTGACACCGTTGGACCCCGATTATGCGTTCGTTCCAGATGATCTGTTGAGCCTGCTTGATTTTTTAGCTCAGCGAGGGTGTCACGGAGCGCTCCTGCTTGGTACCACAGGAGAAGGCCCATCCTTTTCACCGCCTGAACGGTTGCAGATCATGCGCACTGCGATCTCGATTCGTCAAACGCATCCCGAATTTAAATTGCTTGTTGGTACGGGAACGCCGAGCCTGGATGAAACGATAGGACTGACACGAGCTGCCTTTGAGATTGGAATGGACGCTGTCGTCGTCCTACCCCCTTATTATTACCGCCAAGTTTCTGACGAAGGATTGTTTGCCTGGTACAGCCAGTTGATGCGGAGCGCCGTCCCATCCGGCAGCTTGCTCCTGGGATATCACATTCCTGCGGTATCGGGAATACCTTTATCGCTCGATTTGCTGGCTCGTTTGAAAGACGCCTTTCCACAAAAGTTTGCAGGGATCAAGGATTCTTCGGGTGATCAAGAGAATGCTCGCCGGTTAGGGGATCTTTTTGGGTCAGATATGATTGTGTTATCGGGTAACGACAGGTTGTTCAGTTACGCATTAACACATTCAGCCTCGGGGTGCATTACGGCATTGGCGAATTTGTGCTCACTTGATTTAAGAGCAGTATGGGAGGCACACCAACGCGGCGAATCGACGGAAATGGTGCAGGCGAGATTGAATACATCCCGGTCCATCATTGATCGTTATCCTCCTGCGCCGACGCTCCTGAAATTCTTAATATCGAGATTGTACGAATTCCCTCGCTGGCAAGTGCGACCACCTTTACAGCCTCTCAAGGAAGAAATGGAAGAGCAGGTATTCTTGGAAGCGGCGACAGTAATGGAAGCGGGCGTATAATTTAAATGCAATATTGATGCTTGTGTAAGGTTGGCTAAAGATTTAATGTCTGGCGACCAGAAAGAAAATAAACGTAAGCAGTTTCTGCTCACTAATTTGATCATTCTCGCAATCATCATCCTGGGTTTGGTTTTTATAATCGCTGCCTATCCCACATTATTGGCACCTGAACCGACCAAGACGCCAACAATAACTAACACTCCCAGTCCTTCTTTGACCTATACCCAGACTCCAACAACAACGCAAACTCCTACAATAACAACAACTCCCCGTCCAACCTTTTCCCCAACAATTACCCGAACACCAACAATAACCCTGACACCGACGCCAACGCTCACACCCATAGGACCAGCAACCCTGACACCCGCCTGGCCGGGAGTGAATAATAATTTGTACAACTTAACTGAATGGACGCCCGAAAAAGCGGACAACATGGTTGCTTTAATGGATAACTATCCTAATACTCTTGCTCTGGAGGAACGCGGAGATGACAACGCTGCCTACTTTGCCGCTTATGAATATGCCGTATTAGCCCAAGAAGAATCGATTTTGAGATTTCCGGAATCAACGCAGTCAATCGCGTGGCGATGGGGATTGGCATATAACTTGGCGCGCATTGGAGATCCGAAAGCTGGAGGGCGATATGCAAACCTGATCGCAGAGAGTCTGAACAGCGGTGAAACCGACCTGTCCAGTTTGAAACGCTGGTTTCAGGAGCGGGAACCGCGTATGGAACTGCACATGCTCGAACTGGAGGCTTTGTCTGGCTACTTGGGGAGTTATTTAGTAGAGATCAGGGGCGGCGGCAGCGCTTATATATGGCTGTTAGAATCCTCGAACGCTTTCAATGCGTTCAGCCTGGTGAGCCATTTTGATTTTGTGAATGAACCAGAAG
>DAOVXM010000400.1 GCA_030636125.1 Chloroflexota bacterium
AATGCGGATACCCAGGTTGGCAAACTTCGTCGGTTGGGTGGCCGCCATACCGAGCGCAAGGATCGATGTGCGCGCTATGTATTTCAAAGAGATGAACTATTACCATAGCGACTATCTAGCGTTCGGACGGTGGTTCGGCGATGGCCGTATAGAGTGTTAACCTGTGATAACGAATACGCACCCAGGCGACCGCAAGTAAGACCCCGATCACAAAGGCGAACAAGCCTATCAAGCCTGCTTCCGGGCCAAAAGCCCCACCGGTCCACAATTCCGGACCACCCTGCTCGATAACCACAAACGCGCTGGAGAATTCTTCCCCACCGCTGACCGGAAAGCCAAACACATATCCTTGAAATAAGTTCCAGGTGATGTGGATGCCGATGGGAATGGCGAGACTGCCTGTCAATACATAGCCCAGGCCCAGCCACATACCTATTAGGGCAATATTGACAGAGCTGAGGACAGTCGCATTCGGATTGATCATGTGTGCAAACCCGAAAAGGGCTGATGTGAGCAGCCATGCAAGCATCAGTGCCCATCGTGGGCCGATCATGCGCAGGTTGAATCCCTCCGCCAGGTTCAGTAGCAGGTAACCACGGAACATCAGTTCTTCAGCAATACCTACTATCAGAGCAAGTAGTACTGGTAGGAGAAAGGTCACCAGGAAAGGCTGACTGGAATTAGCGGCGTAAAATGTCTCTCGTATTGTGATCCAGCCTGCCGCTAACTCTACCAGGAAGATGAATGTCATCAACAGGGCGCCCAGCAGCAGGCCAAAGCCGAGATCGATCCACCAATTCCGCTTCATGTAAATGCCGGTATCGGAAAACCGCCGCCTGTCCAGAAAGCGAGTCGCCAACCAAACCGATACCAAAATAGCCGCGTATAAGAGGATCTTCTCAATGTATGGGCCTGGCCCTGCTCCGCTTATCATGAAGAAGGGTGCCCCGAAAATGAACGTCAAGATTACTGTGCCCAGTAAAGTAACCAGCACTCGCCAGATTGCGCGCAAGCGACCTTCGTTGAAGTTCCAAAAGATACTAGCCACATTCCGAACGAATGATTTCTCTGATTTGTTCTTCACCATGATTTCTTCTCCTTGTCAAAGCCTGTCAGTTATCGTGCCTTCAGTTTAGCACGTCAAGTTCGAGGTGTCATCTGGCAAAGGTTTATTTGATGGTTTATTTATGTCCTAGCTACCTGGATTTTCAAAGCCAAAGCCCACGGATAAATCAAATACCGCCTACAGTGAAAAATCATGAATATCTGTTTTTACATTTAGTACCAATGAACGTGAATATCTTAATAAGTTTTAAAAGCCAAAAATTGGATAAAGGGATCAGGAATTTATTCGCGTAATTCGCGCTAACTTTAGGGTGTTTTTTTAAAATGATGTCTGATAGCGAATATCGAACTTGATCACCTCAAGAAAACTTCGATGAGCAGCCGGACCATTACTGAACCGAGTGGGATGAAGACAGAGAAGAACAGCGTGCGCAGCATGGTTGTGTTGTAAGGCCAGGTGCGCGCTGCCAGGAGGCGCTGCTCATAAGCCACGAGGGCGTTGATCTCGGCAGGCAGGGAATCTGGATCCTGGTTTTGATCCAGTCGCCGCGCAAGCTCTCGGCAAGAAACGTTGATTTGCCGCTGGAGGGGCTCGAGCTCCACCAGCTTGGCGGCTGACATTACCCGGTGTGTGGGGCGCATATTGAGGAAAAAGATCAGCATGATGGCTAGCACCAGGAGGAGATAAGTCAGCCAGAAAGACGGTTCGGATAAATTATCTGGCTGGAAGGTTAGAACCAGGCTCAAAGTAATCCCACCGATAAATGCCAAGGCCAGGAGTAATGATTGGCGTCCCACGG
The DNA here is from genome assembly GCA_030636125.1 of Chloroflexota bacterium. The sequence continues at coordinate 1,866 of DAOVXM010000400.1, forward strand.
CTTCAAATTGCGTCGGGTCCAATATGTCGACGCGTAGTGGTTGGCGATGTAGGGCGGCGTTCAAACGTGTGCTTGCGACAGAGCCGAGGATCACCCAGGCTAGAAGTCCATACATAAAAGCCAGGGAGATGTACCAGTAAAAGCTTAACCAGGAGACGCCCATGTCAAAGCCGCTTGCCCGGGCTGAGATTAAACCCAGGACTGCGCCCACACCGAAAGCCAGCCATTCATATCGCGGGTTAACTCGCGATTCTCGATCAACCAGGCTGTAGAAGTCTTTTTCGTCCAGCGGTACCAAAGGTCGAAACGAACGAACCACCTCGGCTTCGCCGCGTGACATCACCGGGGCGATGAACCATATATACAGGATGATGATGGGGGGTAGTAAGAGGAATCGCCATTGACCCTCGCGCATGAATTCATCCAATACACCTTCTAGATATGCAGCCGCTAGGGGCAGCAGCAGAAATGATAGGCTAATGACCAACCTTACCCAAAGGGAACGATCCTTGGAGAGCATTCGGTCAATGCGCGAGGTAGACTGATCCATGTTTTTTACGCCTCACTAACTAAAAGTATAGGGTATAGTATATGAGCAGTCAACTTAAATGAATAAGCGATTAATTGGATCGGCATGCACCAGGTGATTCACCTGGTTTTTTCGTAAGCATCTTGTGCGATCTCTGGATAGGCATCCAGGAGTTTAGTCACAAGGTTATCCTATTTTGATAAATTAATTGACAACGATCACATATGAGCCCGCCACCCAGTCATAGGGCGTGCGCTGCTTTTTCGAGATCAGTGCAGATGTTATATAAATCCCCACCAACACGTAAACCAACACAAATCCAGCGATGTTGAGCGGCGATGGATCTTTGCCTGGCACATTCGTCTGGATCTGGTAAATACTGGTATGGGCTATTTGCCATGGTAGGAATTTGACAAGTGCACGCACGAACGCTTGTTTTCTGGTTAGCCTTTCACCATTAAAGTTTACCACGCGTAATCCTGTTTTCCGTTTTCCCCACGTCCCCTGTCGAGGCGAACTTTCTTGCAAGGTGAAATACAAGATGACCGGCAAGATCAGCACTACAAACGACATCGCGTCCAAGAAAACGATTGAGGCAAACAAGGATGAAATCTGTTCGAGTGGCCCCAGGGCCAGGGTGATGCTGATACCTGTTCCAAGCAATATGATTATATAGCCAAAGATGAAGAGGTAATCGTAGGTAAAAGCCTTCAACCGTTTTGTGAACCCCGCGTATTGAACGTTTGTTGAATTCGTGTCCGAGTTTTCAGGACAATCATTCTTCGCCTTATTGTTTTCCACGCGTTTCAGAGATATGAGTGGCAACCCCAGGTCACGGAATTGCACCAGGATGCCGTGCAGTGCGGCTTGATCCAGGATAATCCCTGTAAGCAGCGTATTTCCCTCATCGTCATGGGTAATCGCCAGGCCGCCCAGCCATTCCGACCAGTGTGCGTCCAGGTGCCCTTCAACTTTGATCTCATAGCTGCCTCCTCCCGTAAAGGAGGCTATTCTCTTCGCTTGGGTTGCCCGTTTGTCCCTCGGCCTCTGTTGTAACGGGTCGTTTATTTATCATTTTTTCTTCTCCGGGTGGGTCAAGCGGATTTCCGCAGAAACAGGTAGACTGCTGCACCGATTAAGAGCAGAGGCCAGAGACGGTCTGCCAGACTTGGCTTGTAGGATTCAACCAGCGAAGCCAGCATCTCTTGCAATTGATCTTCGCTCAGCCAGCGTCCACGCAGCATCACCCCGCTGCGTTCTTGGAGGTTGCCCACATCTGTCAGGGGATTGTTTTCCAGCAGAATCAGGTCGGCTCGCTTACC
>DAOVXM010000307.1 GCA_030636125.1 Chloroflexota bacterium
AAATACAATGGATAATGGTAAGCTAAAAAAGCCAGGTGTGTGCTTCGTCTTAACCTGTGAGCCTGAAAAAATTTCATAATTCCTAACCAGACTCTCGTCGCGGTCAGTGTGCCATCTACGTCGAAAAAAGCAGCATGCATATTAATCCATTTATTATCATGAGATACAACTTCAAGGTAAAACGACATCCCACACATTCAGGATGCAATTGGATACCCTAACAGGAGGACCAAATAGAAGCAAGGCTGCTAAGCATTAAGGGTGATTCCGCCATTAATCCCCAGCTGCCTTGCCTCCAAGGCCAGACAACCAGTATATCCTTTACTATATATTATTTATTCCCAACAGCCTCTTTTTCCTGGCGTATCAACTCCCTGCGCAAAACTTTACCTACCGTGGTCTTAGGTAATTCTTCGCGGAACTCGACATGAGTGGGAATCTTGTACTTCGCTAATCTCTCCTTACACCAATCCTTAACTTCCTCTTTGGTCATCGTCTCACCTGGATTGACAACAACCCAAGCCTTAACTGTCTCACCTCGGTATGGATCAGGGATACCTGCAACGCCCACTTCTAGGACTTTCGGATGATCGCTAATTACCTCTTCAACCTCCCGCGGCCAGACTTGGTATCCACCGGGCTTTATCAACTCCTTCTTACGGTCGACGATGAAGAAGTAGCCATCCTCATCCATCCGGGCAATGTCGCCGGTAAATAACCAGCCATCTCGCAAGGTGTTGGTCGTTTCCGTCGGCATATTATGGTAACCCTTAAATACTTGAGGCCCCTTGATGACCAATTCCCCAATCTCACCTGTTGGCAACTCGGTCACTTCGTCGTCCAGGCTGATAATACGCACATCCACATCCGGGAACGGCATACCGATAGATCCAATCTTGTTTTCGCCTAGAAGGGGATTACAATGTGTAGCAGTAGGTGCCTCAGACAACCCATAACCCTCAAAAACCACCCCACCAGTTAACGCTTCAAATCTCTCTTTGGTATCACGCATTAAGGGTGCTGATCCAGAGATACACGCCTTTATCGAACTCAGATCATATTTTCCCGACTGAACATCAGGGTGGTTATTAATCGCATTATACAACGTCGGTACACCAGGGAAAATCGTCGCCTTATATTTTTGGATATTACCGATAACATCATCTAAATCACGCGGGTTAGGTACCATCACCATCGGACAGCCTATGTAAATAGCGAAAAGCATTCCGACGACCATACCGTAAACATGGAATAGAGGAATAGCCACCAAGAATACTTCATTGTTATCTTCGGCGGTAACCATCCAGGAGCGTATCTGGAGCGCATTCGCAACGAGGTTACGATGCATTGCTATTGCGCCTTTGGATATACCCGTTGTCCCTCCACTATATTGAAACATGGCAACATCGTCCGGCTGGATTTCCACCTTCGGTCTATCCTCAGGCTTGTGACGATTGATCAAATCTTGCATCCAAACATCACCATCAACCAGTTCAACTCGAAAGCCACCTTTTTTCTCCTTAGTCAACCCAAATAAGAAAGCCAACACTGGTGGTAGTGTCTCCTTTATATTCGTAACCACAATTTTCCGAATCTTCGTCTTGGGCTGAACTTCCTTGATGATATTATAGTAATTGCTCATTAAAAGCATCACTTCAATTCCCGCGTCGTTAACTTGGTGTTCAATTTCGCGAGGACTATAAAGTGGATTAGTCGCTACAACGACACCACCCAGCTTGATAACGGCAAAATACGCCATGACAAATTGAGGAGTGTTTGGCATAAATATCCCCACTCTATCACCTTTCTTGACTCCCAGGTCAGCCAATCCTGCAGCCAGGCGATCGGTGATTTCGTTCATTTCTTTATAGTTAATCTTTGCCCCTTTAAATATTGTGCAAGGCGTTTCAGGATACTTCTCGGCGGATTGTTCTAATAACTTGTATACGGGAATCTCAGGATAGTCAATATGACGCGGTACCCCTTCATCGTAATGTTGGAACCAAGATCGGTCTTCCATCCTTACCTCCATCTCGTCAACTAATCACCTGTTAAAGGCGTCCAATATTAAAACAAGTATAGATATAACTAACAGGAATGTCAAATGTTTTTTCTCACCTATTGCCAGAAACCTTTAACTCCTAGTAGAATGTGGCATTGTCTTTACTCATAATGAAAAGGTTGGTACTCATGGAAAAATTCTATATCCCTGATAGTGCTATGGCAATTGTGGCACACCCAGACGACATCGAATTCTCTTGTGCGGGTACTCTTGCACGATGGGCAAAAGCTGGAAGTCGTATTGCTTATGTACTATGCACAAGTGGTGAAGTTGGTATTGCAGAAGTGGGTATGAGCAAGTCCAAAGCGGCTGAGATACGCGAGACCGAACAGCGTAACGCTGCTGATATCGTTGGCGCGCAAGAGGTGGTCTTTCTCCGCGAGCCTGATGGTATGTTGCAAGCTACCCTGGAGTTACGAAAAAAACTTATCCGCGAAATCCGTCGCTTCCGCCCTGAGGTTGTTGTTTGTGGTGATCCTACGATAGTCTGGGCTGGGGATAGCTATATCAATCATCCAGATCACCGTGCGGCAGCCACAGCAGCACTCGATGCGGTTTTTCCGGCTGCTGGACAGCCTAATTTGTTCGAAGAATTAAATGAAGAGGGTATCTCCGCCCATAAACCACGGAAAGTGTACGTCACAAGCTGGACTCAAACCGATCAATATATCAATATCACTGGTACTTTAGACATTAAGGTAGCTGCCTTACGTGCTCACGAAAGCCAAATGAAGGACTGGGATCCAGAGCCACGTATCAAGGAATGGGCCGCAGAGCGCGCCAAAGGAAAAGAAATGACCTATGCAGAGGCATTTCGGGTTGTGACATTGGTGAGCGATGAAGATTGGGAAAAAACGAACGGTAGAGTGCTTCCGGAATAGTCAAAAAGGCTGAATTTAGAAGCTGGCTGTTGTTCCTCTTCGTTAAGGTGTACAGTGTGGCATCAGTCAAGGTTTCCCAATCAAGATATGGGTTCTAGATAATAAGAATAAACCCACCAATCGTGATCGGGACTGATTTTTACCCAAGCACGGTCAAGACTCAGCACAGAAACTCGAGTATCTTGCCTGAGCTTCCCAACTACAGGATAGCTGCTGCTTGGTCCAGAGCGAACATTTAACGCATTTGCCCACACACGTGCCCTCACTGTCGAACCGGGGGGAGGTATCGGGGGCTGGCTACCATCCCAGTTGTAATTAGCAATTGTACGCCATAATTCCGGATTTTGACGAGCAGTGTACCATTCCCAAAAATTAGCTCCACTTAAAGTGTTCGCTTGGGCTGCATCAAGAAATTCCACAAGGTCACCTGGAGTTGGTGTCCAATCACCTTGAGCGTACGCTGAACCGGTGGGAACAATCGGCAAAGACGTTATTGCACTGTATTCTGCCAGACACCGTTCTAATTGCTCTGCAGGATTATGCTTACCAACCCAGTACACCTGGGGCAGCGCATAATTACACATTGACAAAAACTCATCCCAAGGAAATTCCTGGTGTAATGTAGGATAACGGTATGAGCTGAGTCCCACGGGGAAAGTTGGGAGTCCATTTCTAAGAGCATTCATAAAGGAACGAGCTGCCACATCCATTCCTGGTTCCTTGAATTCTCCTTCAGCATCGATCACATAACCCACCACGCCCGTCTGCCCCACACGTTGAATAGCCTTTGCCGCTTCGTTGGATGGGCTGCGTCCATATATATAATGCCATCCCCAGCATTCAATCCCCTTCGCCTGTAGAGCGTTTACCAGCGGAGGAACCAGGTCACCTACCGACGGGCTGATATTATATGAGCTAGATCCATCAGCAATCTTGATCAGAATATGTTTAAGACTTGCTTCTTCAGCTAGATCAGCGATCAAATTGACATCCCCCCCTTCAATTCGAGCGATTTGCCAGATGTAAAAACCTTTTTCGTCCAACATTTATATTCATCTCCCATTAGTGCAACTTATGTCTCAGATGATTCTGGCCATTTATCGTTATAATTGTACAAGGATTTACAATCCGGGTAAATGCCTGTGTCATCAGCACTCTTGGCAACTCAAAAATTCACTAGTGGAGTAAATCGTGCAATTTTACAATCGCTACAACCACACAATCTACTATAAAATTATATATTTTGCGGTTATTGTGTTCTCACTCCAACTGGCTATTGCCTGTACGAGGAGGGCTCCAAAAGAATCTTTGGCTACCACAGTATCTTACGCAACAAATGCTCCTTCGGTTCCATATACGGTTATTGAAGGAGATCCCTTAACAATTTACGTTGCCGAAGACGCCAGCTATCAAGTGTTTTACCCCAATCCAGATGGTTCCCAATCTGGTCAAGTGTACCCACCCTTCACCAAGAATGCTGATTCTGGTTTGTTCGTAACCTATAATAATTTCGTCATCGGACCCAATTTCGAGGCGGAGTACAGGATCAGTGTCGCGAATA
>DAOVXM010000391.1 GCA_030636125.1 Chloroflexota bacterium
ATAATTGATCTGACTTTCCGAGCATGCCAGATAATCCGGTGTGTATATTTCTTTTATAGCCACGTCGGACACAACTTTAGCACGAGCATATTCTTCCCTTTCATCCAGAATCAGAGCACGGAAGAACTGATCTGGAGGAGTTAATGTCTCCAAGGGCACGTTCATCAAGCGATTCTCGACATCAGGATTTTGGCGCAGATGCTGGACCAGGTTACTATCCACCTGCTCCCATAAATCCTCACGGGGAAGATCGGGCGTGAGAAATTGACCAATATCCTGGCTAACATGGTAAATAGTGGAGCAGCCAAGACAAGATACCTGCGCTGTTTCCACGCGATCACCCCGGCTTTTAGTGATATCCCAATCCAACTCAGCATGGCATTTTGGACATTCAAGCATTTCTATCAGATATTTATGCATGTCGTCTTCCAGTATAGATCAGATATTTAGTGATAATAACCGAGTCAGATAAAGATTAATTCATAAAATCCTGTTCAGCGAGGTAATCCAAGATCGACTTTGAGTACTCTTGATGGGACTCACGAGGGTACTTAACAACTGAATAGAGTTGAGCAAGGTTCTTTACGCCCGAATCCTCCACTAGCTTTCTAAGACGCGGGTAACTCATATAACGCTGCCACCCTTTTACTTCCCGTTCACGGTAAACTTCTCGTATGCGATGATCTGTATAATCTTGATAAGTCTCTTCATGCACCAATCCTTCCAAGGGTAATCGATCGCGTGGCATGGGGTCTTCCGCTGGGTATCCGAGGGTAAATCCAACCACGGGAACAACGTTAGGCGGCACTTCCAAAATCCTGCCAATTTGGTCACAATTAGCCAAGGTGCTGCCCAAATAACAAATGCCTAATCCCTTTGATTCAGCTGCCAAGGCGACGTTCTGGGAAACCAAAACCGCGTCTATTGCAGCGACCATAAAGCTCATGAAGTTGTCAAAGCTAACAGGGGCATCACTCAACCGGAACCAATGTCGCATGCGGTGGAAATCTGCACAGAAGGTAAGCAATACCGGAGCATCCAGCACCATATTCTGATTCATATGCGGTTCAACCAGGCGCTCACGCAACTTTCGATCCCTCGTAATGATGATCGAGAAGGTTTGCATATTTCCGGAAGAGGAGGCGCGAATGCCCGCCCCCAAGATTTCTCCAAGCAACTCCTCCGGTACCAGATCCGGTTTGTATTTTCTAATAGAGCGGTGGCTGTGGATGGTTTCGATCACTGTCATTTTTATGCCCTATTTGGGTGGTAAAGTAAGAGCAAAATCAACCCCCCGCTGCACCCAGGTCTCGAGGTCCTGCTCCACTTCGTAGCCAGCGGGTGCGACCATTACCCAGCCTATCATCGGTCTGCCAGTGAAGTCAAATGGGCGCGTATGGGGATATTGGATATATTCTTCATAGTGCTCAGGACCAACCCGGACAATGAGATCGTCCTTATTCACTCCACAAGCCATATTGCCCCTAACCATATACCCCACTCCACCGAACATCTTCTTCTCTACCAGACCAGGCAATTCTCCCAAGGCCTGTCGCACTCTGCCTGCTAAGATCTTTTCATATGCCATATTTTTCTCCTTTTCGATAATCGCTTGTGACTATTCTAAAACTTAACATGGATGGAGAGCGCAAGCAGCTCCTATCCATATCAGCAGTTCATCTTAATTTGTGCAATTACCCGCCAGCCTACGGTATTGCCAGAGCTTCAGATAGTCTGTGGGCACTTCTATCTTGTGGATAAGATTTGGGTTGTGAGCAAATTAATCCATACCATCTAAGCACCATTATACAGATAGTATATCTTTATCGCAATCTTCTCGTAAATATTTCCATCCAACCTTCAGCAAGCACCAAACCTTGCTAATCTGCAAGGATAATCCTGTTGATTCTGGCGATAATTTTTTGTATACTGAATTGTGGAGATTGTGAATTACTACACTTATATCCGTATTGACTAAGGGAGGGTATCTATGTACAACATAAAGGTCCTACCACGCAAATTTTTTATTATTGGTTGTATCTTGGCTATGGTTACCACAGCCTGGATTACAGACGCATCAGCCAGTCCAGACAATCCTGGGGACGATACCTTACCTTACCAGGTCACTCAACCCGAGTCCGTCAATGCCTTCGGCACACTTTTATTTGATAGTGGTTGGGACAATGTTGGTGTCAGCCCAGACCCTTTTTCCATTGTTTACGATCACAATATTGGAGGGGACCCTGATGACTACCTGGTGAGCCTGGAATGCTGGGACAACACCACTTTGAGTACCTATAACTGCACGGATAACATGTTCAATATTAATGCGCATTGGTATGGACTGACCAACAGTTCTATCAAAGTGTGGGTAATAGGAGGTGGCATTCGTCCGGACTCTATCCGGGTACGCATATATACGAAACCAACCATATACAACAGTGGATGGCATACGATCGGCATTCGTCCGGACCCAATACCGGTGTCATTCTATATTGGAATTCATAAATACAACCTTGACAATCTCGTAATTAAACTAGATTGCCAAGACGACACTTCGTTGGGAACCTATGATTGTACCAACCAAAATTTCGATATCGACGCCCATTGGTATGACATGGGCGGTACGGATATCAAGGTCTACGTTGAAAAGGGCAGCCGGCCTGATGCGGTGCGGGTGCGCTTCTTCTCGGAAGTTCCCGCTTACAATAGCGGCTGGGACACAATTGGGATCCGGCCGGATCCCCTCCCGATACCTTTCATCCATAACCTTGGTGGCAACCAAAATGAATATATCGTAAAACTGGACTGCAAGGATGATACCGAATTGGGAATGTACGACTGTACTAACCAATTATTTAATCAAGGTGCTCACTGGTATGGTATGAGCAACGCGAACATCAATCTATGGGTTTCGGGCGGCAGCATGCCAGATGATGTGCGGGTGCGCATCTGGCGGCAGAATCTTACAATCTATGAAAAAATCTACCTGCCGTTGGTAATGAATAATTATTCCTGTGGGGGGCCTTGAACGCCATAGATACCATCGTGTATGGTATTAACCAGAAAGATAACAATAAGAATTACTCTTACAGGAATAAGATAACTGATCCGTAATAAAACGCGTTCTTTGCTCATCCAAACCGTGCGCGTCGAGATCCCTAACAAGTATCCAACAAACGCATCAGCTCACCGGGAGAATTCACCAGATAATCTGGATGCGCGGCTGTCAGTTTCTCACGGCTTTGATGTCCCCAGGTGACTGCGATGCTTTTGATGGAGGCCTCCCTGGCAGAGCTGATGTCGCTGACAGCATCGCCCACTAGATAAATCTCGCCGCCAGGTTCTCCGAGCTCGTTTGTTATCTTTCTTATCTTGACCACCCTTGTTCCGGCGTCTTCCACGCAAAGCATCTCATCCACATACTCGGATAATCCATATCGACTCAGGAAGTCTTGTACGACACCCGAGGAGTTGCCAGTAACGAGACCTAGCTTGTACTTTCGAGCCAGGCCTACAATTACATCATCCATACCATCGAAAATCCCCGGCAGCTCACCACCAGAGGTGAACAAATCGAAGACTCGCCGGGTATACTCAGCAATTTTCTCATCAGGAATACCTAATTGCCGGCCCAACTCATCGAACGACATATTTTCCAGCTTTTCCAGGTCGGATGAAGATGGCTGGCAAGGATGCCCGAGCTCTTTACAAATCCGAGCCGAATAACGCAACATCATTTCGAGGCTGTCCGCAAGAACACCATCGAAATCAAATATTATTACTTTAGCCAAGGTACCCAGTTGTGCTTGAAGAAT
>DAOVXM010000185.1 GCA_030636125.1 Chloroflexota bacterium
CCCATTTTTCACTGCAGGTTGCTGAAGGTTATGATCTAGCCCAATTATTACCAATAATGAACGAGATAGCCAGCGAGATCCAACCGTTCAAGGTGCACACAACAGGTTTAGGTTTGTTCAGTGGAGAAAAGCCGGTTTTTTATATTGCATTGGCAAAGGACTCGCAATTACTTCATTATCACGATGTGATCTGGAAGCGAATTTCGCTAGCTGGTAGTAGGATTAATCCACTCTATGCTCCACCGAATTGGATGCCCCATATCACACTGGCTCACGACAACCTGACCCACGAAAATTTGAATTGTTTGATGGAGAGATTAGCATCTCAGCCGTTCAATTGGGAACTACAGATCGATAACATCGCTTATATATGTCAAGATAATGATGGACGACTCGGGCAGGATGTATTACATTTTCAATTACAAGGCTCTGATAGGAAGATGTATCCGCAGTTGCCTCTACCTGATGATCCACGATCCGCATTGGTAATCGTGGATATGCAAGAATATTTCTTCAGCCAACCAGAACGAAGACAAGGATTGGACGAGGTCATCCAAAATATAAACCACTTAATAAAATACTTTGACGAGAATAACCTGCCGGTGGTACACGCCGTTTCGAGTTATAGAGCGGACAGGTCGAACTGGGATTTAAAAATGATTATGAATGGGAACCCCGAGCTATTAGAAGGAGATGCAGAAACTCAAATTCTCCCACAAATTCATGTCTCGGAAAGACACAAGATCCTTAATAAAACACGTTATAGCGCATTTTTTAATACCGACTTGGTTGATTTTATGAACGCGGATAATGTCCACAGGGTAGTTGTTGTGGGCGCTTATACACATTATTGTGTAAATGCAACCGTATTTGATGCTTATGCCCATGATTTTGTGCCATGTTTGGTAACAGATGCCGTGATTTCACATCTTGATATTGAATCGGAGATGATAATCGATAGAATGAGAAGGAATGGCTATCACGTACTCGATACTTCAGAATTCCTGAAGGAGTGAATGTGAAGGATCTTTTATGAGAGTCGCTGCACTCGCTGGTGGAGTAGGTGGTGCCAAGTTAGTTGACGGACTTGCCCAATGCCTGTCCCCAGATAAACTTACAATAATTGTGAATACAGGCGATGATTTTGATCATCTTAGGTTAAGGATTTGCCCAGACCTTGATACGGTGTGTTACACACTGGCAGGAAGCGCCAACCCGGAAACCGGATGGGGACGTCGCGATGAGAGCTGGAATGTATTGGAGAGCGTATCTGAGTTAGGTGGGCCAAGCTGGTTCCGGTTGGGTGATCGTGATTTAGGGACACATCTGGAGCGGACCAGAAGGCTTAATGAGGGTGAAAGCCTTAGTGAAATCACCAGCGACTTCTGTCGAGCTTGGGGAATCGAGTTTACAGTTTTGCCAATGACAGATGACGATGTCTCAACTTGGGTGTATACTGAAGATGGTGAGATTACCTTTCAAGAGTATTTCGTCCATCGCCAATGTCAACCGCGGGTGACTGGCTTCCGCTTTGAAAATGCAGAACATGCACACCCCGCGCCGGGGGTGATAGAATCTCTGCAAAACGCTGATTTGGTTATCATTTGTCCTTCAAACCCCTGGGTGAGCATTGACCCGATTTTAGCCATACCTGGTGTGCGCTCTTGTATGGATTCATTGCCCGTTCTAGCCCTATCACCCATTATTGGTGGTAAAGCGGTCAATGGTCTAGCAGCAAAAATGTTTGCTGAGTTAGGAATCGAACCATCTACGTTAAGTGTATTCCATCACTATGGCAAGATGCTTGGTGGATTCGTGCTGGACATAATTGATGTAGATCAGGTTGAGAGTATACGAACACATGGGATACAAACTTTAGTTACCAACACGCTGATGAAGACGACTGGTGATCGCCAGAGATTGGCAAAGGAGGTGCTTGAGTTTAGCGAAAACTTAATTAATTGAATTATTGTAGACGAATACTATCCTTGAAGAACGGTAACGGATCGAATAGGAGAAGATTGAAATCGCCCTACGAGGATTGAAAATAACTGTGGAAAGGAAAATTTAACAATGACATTATGGGCGATTGTCCCAGTTAAACCCCTTCGCCGAGGGAAATCACGCTTGGCGCATGTACTTTCACAAGAGGAGCGTGCAGATCTTAATCGAAATCTCTTAGTTCATACAATTGATACACTGACAGCAATTCCTGAAATTGAGCAGGTTCTCGTGGTCAGCCGGGATCAGGCTGCCTTAGCGCTTGCTCGTGAACACGGGGCTCGGACAGTTCAGGAAAATGGCGCGCCTCAGCTTAATATTGCACTGGCACGTGCTACCGTCGTGGCCAAGAATTATGTCGCCCGAGGGGTATTGATCGTACCTGCTGATCTGCCTTTGATTTCACCAGAGGATGTACGCGCCATGTTGGAAAGGGTTCAGTCTCCACCAGTCGTAGTCGTGGCACCTGACCGCCATCGTCAAGGCACTAATGCATTATTAGTTTGTCCGGTTGGTTTGATCGAATATGAATTTGGTCCGGACTCTTTCCAAAGGCATTGCGACCGTGCGCAGCAGGCAGGTGCCCGTCTTGAGATATGCGAACTTCCCTCACTAGCCTTGGATGTGGACTTGCCAGAGGACTTAGATCTGGTCGAATCGGAATTAAGTATGGGATATGAAAGCTAAAATTATGTAGAGTTTATTTGGAGGATATTATGTCTGACCGGGTTGCCCTATATCTACAAGATGCTCATGATCTTAGAGATGGTTTAGATTATGTTCAGTATGCAGAGGAACGGGGTTTTGAAGCAGTATGGCAAGCTGAGTCCAGGTTAGTGCGCGATGCGATCGTGCCTATGGCTGCTTATGCGGCTGTCACGGAACGGATAAAAGTCGGTTCTGGAGTGATCAATAACTGGACTCGGAATATTGGTCTCTTAGCAGCGACGTTCCTTACTCTCGATGATCTTGCTCCTGACCGGGTGATTTGTGGTATTGGAGCCTGGTGGGATCCATTGGCAAGAAATGTGGGTATCGAGCGCCGAAGACCACTCAAAGCTATGCGGGAAACGGTGACAGTATTGCGACGTCTGCTGAATATGGAACGAGTTACATTTCATGGTGAGTTCCATAATGTTGATGGAATTGAGTTAGATGTCGTACATGGACGCCGCGAGCCGCGAAATGTGCCCATCATGATCGGCGCCACTGGTGATAAGATGATGGAGTTGACCGGCGAAATCGCTGATGGCGCAGTGCTGAATTACTGTGTGCCGCCTGAGTATAACGACCGGGCGCTTGAATTGTTGGAGAGGGGCGCCCGTAAGTCCGGCCGAACCTTGGATGATATTGACCGGCCTCAACTGGTGGTTTGCTCTGTAGATTATGATCATGATAAAGCGATCGACACAACACGTGGCTTGCTGACCCAATATTTGGCACAGCAACCCCATATAGCTAAGGCTTCCGGTGTTTCTGAAGGAGTGGTCGCTGATATTCAGTCCATTTTGGGGTGGCCTGCCACTCACGAGCAAATTGAGCAAGCCAAACACCTAGTTCCGGAAGACTTAATCCATCGTATTACTGCTTCCGGTACACCTGATGAGGCACGTGCGAAAGTTGATGAGTATCTTAAACATGGTTGCACCAGTCCTATCCTCTATCCAGTAGGAGGGGATGTCAAGCTTCTCATAGATACTTTTGCAATATGAAACAACCCAACTCTGGTCACTGCTTTATTTGCGGCGTATCTAATCCCCTCGGTCTAAATTTGAGTTTTTATATGACTGCTCCGGGCGAGGTAACTACTGAGTATACTGTCCCTTACGATTATGAGGGTTACCCTGGTGTGGTGCATGGGGGTATTGTAGCCGCCATGTTAGATGAGGTATGTAGTCGGGCGCATATGAGTGGTGACCCCCCGCGTTTTATGTATACTGCTCGGCTAAACGTGCGTTATCGAAGGAATGTCCCAATCGGTCAGCCGCTGCGGATTGTTGGCCGGGTCGACAAAAGTAAAAGCCGTTCGGCTACCTCTAAAGCAACCATCCATGGTTCTGAAGGAACCATTCTTGCAGAAGCAGAAGCTTTGCTCATTGATCTCCCCAAAGAAGTACTTGGGGCTGCGGATCTAGATGCTTTAGGATGGAAGGTATATCCAGACTAGTGCTTTGCCAAGGATGAAAGTTTCATTCGATAACCGGGTTACAATATCCTTGACAAAGCTTAAAGTTTTCCGTCTACGCTCAATTCTTGCTAAACAATCTAATTTGACGGAACACTAGAATATCTGTTGGCTAATGCAGTTTTCTCTGTAACCAATGGAGTAAATTTATATGATCGTAGAATATAATCGTCCTCAAACATTGGATGAAGCCCTATCTTTGATTTCTCGAGTGGAGCCATCGACAGTACCCTTAGGTGGAGGAACGGTTTTGAATCGACCTTCGCCAGATCCAATCGCAGTGGTAGACCTACAGGCCTTGGGGTTGAGTACGTATGAGACACGCGGCAATTTCTTAACTCTAGGTGCCACAATTAAACTAGATTCCTTATTGGATATCCAGGAAGTCTCACCCGCGCTCCTTCAGGCGATTCGTCACGAAGCCACGAATAACCAACGTCAAATGGCGACACTGGCTGGCACTCTTGTAGCGGGTGATGGGCGATCCGCTATCACCACGGCATTCCTGGCTCTTGATGCCCAATTAATTTTAGAACCTGGGGGGGAGGTGATCGGTTTAGGAGACTTGCTACCTATTCGCACTGAACGATTGAAAGGATGTTTGATTACGAAGATTTCTGTGCCAATTAATACGCCTTTGGCATATCACTACGTAGCAAGGACTCCAGCGGACTTGCCTATCGTGTGTGTGGCTGTGGCACAATGGAAATCTGGACGCACACGTGTAGCCCTGGGTGGGTATGGAGACGCTCCACAGTTAGTAATGGATGGCTTTGGAACAGATGGAGCGGAAATAGCCGCGCGGGATGCGTATAGTCAAGCATCTGATGAATGGGCGGGCGCGGAGTATCGTATGCAGGTTGCAGGATTACTCACCAAACGATGCCTGGATGAGCTGTCAAGCGAATAGGAGCTTTGCTATTTAGTTATTGGTAATATTGGTCATTTTGAGAGCGATGTGATGTTATGAATGGAGATGGTATGACGAGAATTCACGGATTTGAGCTTATTGAAGAACGTAAAATCCCTGAACTGAGCACGAATGGGCGCTTTTTTCGGCATGTTAACACCGGCGCGGAACTGCTTTCGTTTGAGAATGATGACGAGAATAAGGTTTTTGGGATTACTTTCCGCACACCTCCACAAGACTCGACGGGCCTACCACATATCATGGAGCACTCGGTCCTGTGTGGTTCGCAGAAATATCCGGTGAAAGAGCCATTTGTGGAGTTGCTGAAAGGTTCGTTAAAAACATTTTTAAACGCGTTTACATACCCAGATAAGACTGTTTACCCCTTTGCAAGTCAAAATTTGCAGGATTTTTATAATTTGCTTGATGTTTATATCGATGCTGTCTTCCATCCGTTAATCCCTTCCCACATCTTGGAGCAGGAAGGATGGCACTATGATTTAGATAATATGGAGTCCGCTCTTAGTTATAAAGGTGTTGTATTCAATGAAATGAAAGGAGCGTATTCTTCACCGGATAGCGTACACTCAAGGTATTCCCAGCAGTCTCTATTTCCAGATACGCCATATGGAGTTGATTCAGGTGGTGATCCCCACGAAATCCCGAATTTGACTTATGAGCAATTTTTATCTTTTCATAGGACTTATTACCACCCCTCCAATTCGTTCGTCTTTTTTTATGGTGATGACGACCCTGAAGAACGTTTGCGCCGGATGAATAGTTATTTCCAGGATTTTGGATCCGTTGAAGTCAATTCTGGTATAACCATTCAACATCATATTAATCAACCAC
>DAOVXM010000289.1 GCA_030636125.1 Chloroflexota bacterium
AAACTGGCCACCGATCGGGAAGCGGTCTTCCAGCTTGTCCAGCAAGGTTACGGCGCGCTGGGTAATGACACTCCGATCGGTCCGCTTTACACCCAATTTCATGCTGCTGACTTAACCCCGCCAGGACGAGATGTAGAGGCAGCGCGCCAGTTATTAGCTGAGGCCGGTTACGCGGATGGATTGGATCTGGTTTTGCATACGCCAGACACGGGTGGGAGACCCGACTTAGCAGTGGTGCTGAAAGACCAGTGGGCTGAAGCCGGGGTCAATGTCGAGGTAAGCGTCGAGCCGGAGAGCGTCTATTATGGTGATGATGGCTGGCTGGAGGTAGACCTGGGTATCACCGGTTGGGGTTCGCGCCCCTACCCACAGTTCTATCTAGATGTGATGCTGGTATGCGATGCCAAGTGGAACGAGTCTCATTTCTGTGATGAGGAATTCGATGAACTGGCGAAGATCGCTGGCACGACCTTGGATGAAGACGAGCGTGTTGAGGCCTACCACCAGATTCAGCAGCTCCTTATCGAACGTGGTCCGGTGATCATTCCCTATTACTTCGCCCAATTCTCGGCAATCAGCGACCAGTTTGATGGTTTTGCACTCAAGGCTTTTGCTGGTCGTACCGATTTTCGTGAGGTTAGTCTTGCCCAATAAATGACGTCCGGCACGCTTTCCACGAGTCGCAATACAGAGTCCAGTGCCGCCCCTAAACGGGGGCGGCGCTTCTGGGTTATGCTGCGCCAATTATACAAAAAACCCGCCTCAGCCGTAGGTACGTCAATTTTTCTATTATTTTTATTCCTGGCGTTATTTGGTCCTGTAATGGCTCCCTATGGGGCTAACGAGCAAGTATTTACAGACGCGCGCCAGCCACCGTCCGTAAACCATTGGTTTGGCACCGACAATCTTGGGCGGGATGTGTTCAGCCGGGTGCTGCTAGGAGCCAGCGAAATCCTGCTTCTGGCAGGATTAGGCACATTGTTGTCAGTTATTAGCGGCACGACCTTCGGCCTGATAAGCGGTTATAAGGGTGGTTGGGTCGATGAAACGGTGATGCGTCTCTTCGACAGTCTTCTGGCACTGCCGGCTTTATTACTGGCTTTGCTGTTATTAGGCATCATGGGTTCTTCCAGCAGCAGCGTATTAATTGTGATCGTCGTGGTATATACCCCCATCATCGCCAGAGTTGTGCGCAGCGTGGTGCTTTCCGTGAAAAACAAGGGGTTTGTGGAAGCTTCCCGCCTGCAAGGGGAATCATTGAGCTGGATCATGTTCCGGGAGATATTGCCGTCGGTTACGCCTGCTTTAACCGTAGAGGCTGCGCTGCGCTTTTCTTATGCCATCTTCCTGGTAGCCTCCTTAGGCTTTTTAGGGGTTGGAGTCCAGCCTCCCAGCCCGAACTGGGGATTAATGGTCAAAGAGGCGCGCCTCCATATCAGCCAGACACCTTGGGCGCTTTATGCTCCCGCAATCGCGATTTCGATCCTGGTCATTGGGGTTAACTTGATGGCCGATGGGTTAAAACGCGTTCTACAGACTTCATCCAGTGAATAACCCTGCCACCATTCTCAGCCTCGAAAACCTGACCATCGCTTACCGGCAGGCCGGCAAGTGGCTGGATGCTGTCCGGGATGTGTCGCTGGATATCCGGGCTGGCGAAACCTATGGGCTGGTAGGTGAAAGTGGTTCAGGTAAGACTACACTGGCCCTGGCTATTATGGGTTATTTGGGCGAAAACGGCTCCGTGACCCAAGGGGAGATCAAACTCAGCGGACGAAATTTGTTGACCTTGAACGAAGTGGAATTGCGTGAGGTGTGGGGGAGACAGGTTGCCTTGGTTCCTCAAAACCCGCAATCGTCGCTTAACCCATCCCTGCGTATCGGCGAACAACTGGCCGAAACCCTTCGATACCAACAAGGTCTTACTAGCACCGAAGCGCATCAGAAGGCGGTCCAATTACTCAATATGGTGCATATTGCTGATGCTGAGCTGGTCGCTGATAGCTATCCCCACCAGATCAGCGGGGGCATGCAACAGCGGGTAATGATCGCCATGGCATTGAGCACTGAACCACGCTTGCTGGTGTTGGATGAACCGACCACCAGCCTGGATGTGACCACCCAGGCGGTCATTTTGGACCTTGTGCGTGAGTTGATCCGGGGCCGCCAGACAGCTGCATTGTACGTCACGCATAACCTGGGTGTGGTGGCTCAAATTTGTGACCGGGTGGGGGTGCTTTACGCGGGTGAACTGGTCGAGGAAGCAAATACCATCGATTTGTATCACAAACCAGTGCATCCCTACACCCAGGGCTTGTTAGACAGCATACCACGCTTGGGTGAGGTGAAGGGAGAAGTCCAGTTGCGCGCCATCCAGGGGCAAATTCCTTCCATAGGCAAACGTTCCTCTGGCTGCGTTTTCGAACCGCGCTGTCCTTTAGCGATTGATGTTTGCGCCCAAAGACCGCCCCCGTACCAACTCACAGAGGACCGGCTTGTGCGTTGCCATCGTTGGGAGGAGATCTATCAGGGTGAAATTAGCGCCCAACAGCCTGAAGTTCAGGAAGTCGCCCAAGCTGTCTCTGGAGAGGTTGAGATACCCCGCATCTTGGATCTGGAGGATCTGCAGGTACATTTTCCGGTGCGTCGTTCCCTGGGTGAGCTCCTACGCAGGACTCCGGCGCGTGTAGTCAGGGCTGTGGACGGGATCAGTTTAAATATCCCGCGTGGGCGTACTTTGGGTCTGGTGGGAGAAAGCGGCAGCGGTAAGACCACGGTCTCACGCGCAGTTGTGGGGCTGGTGGAGAAAACCGGCGGCTCGATCCAGCTTTTAGACATTCCTTTAGCACCTGATTTAAATGACCGAGATCTGGAGACACTGCAACATTTGCAGATGGTGTTTCAAAACCCGGATGAGGCGCTGAATCCCTATCTCACGGTTGGCGAGACTCTGCGCAGGCCACTGATGACCTTGCTTGGAAATTCAAGCCAGGCTGCTGAGGCTAAAGTCAGCCAACTGCTCGAAGCTGTGCGCTTGCCGGCCAGTTACGCCAATCGTCTGCCTGACCAATTAAGCGGTGGAGAAAAACAACGCGTAGCCATTGCACGCGCTTTTGCCTCTAACCCGGATTTGTTGATCTGTGATGAGCCAGTCTCTTCTCTGGATGTGTCGGTGCAGGCTTCCATATTGAACCTGCTCAACGATTTGCAAATGGAGCACGGCAGCAGCCTTTTGTTCATTTCGCATGACCTGGCGGTTGTGGGTTATCTGGCAGATCAGGTTGCTGTGATCTATCTGGGCCATTTGATGGAAGTGGCCGCTTCAGAAGACCTCTTCGAACCGCCTTACAGCCCGTACACCGAGGCGCTGCTTTCGGCTATCCCCTTGGCAGACCCACAGGCAAAGCAAACACAAATACGCCTGGAGGGGGATATCCCCAGCCCAGCCGATGTCCCCTCGGGTTGCCCTTTTCACACGCGCTGCCCGCGTTATCTGGGTGAAATTTGCGCCAGAGAAGAGCCACCCTGGCAGACGGTCCCTGAGACTAGAAAACGTTATTACTGCCACATTCCCCCTGATGATTTGCGCCTGGTCCAGGAGCGTGTATTTACGATGGATCCTACTTCAATGGCATGAGATGCGATAGGTTAGCTTATGTATAGATATGTCTTGCGGCGGTTGGGGTTTTTACTGCTCACGGTTTTGCTGACCTCTTTGATCGTTTTCGCGGTGACCCAGTGGTTGCCGGGTGATGTTTGCCGGATCATCCTGGGTCGCGAAGTTGGCGAGAGCGCACTGCTTGAGTGCCGCCAGGAGTTGGGACTGGATGACCCCCTGCCAGTTCAATACCTGCGTTGGCTGGGGAATTTCCTTAGTGGGGATTGGGGGCAGTCATTCAGCACGAAATCGGAAATTTTCCCGGTAGTGATGGGGCGCTTGCGCAATACCTTGCTGCTGACGATAGTTACCCTGGTGATCGCGGTCCCTCTGGCGGTCGCTTTAGGTGTGATCGCTGGGCTGCGTGAAAACAAGGGCACGGATAACGTGATCAATATATTTTCCTTGTCGGTGGTTGGACTGCCGGAGTTTGTAACTGGGGTTATCCTGATCCAGATTTTCTCTTTTGAATTTCGTAAGCTGGGCTTGCCCTCTCTACCAGCGAATTCATCCATCCGGCCGGGAACCAGCTTTGTAGAGGCGTTGCCGATGTTGATATTGCCTGCGCTGACGGCTACTCTGGTCTTATTGGCGTATATCGCTCGCCTGACACGCGCGGGGGTGATCGAGGAATTAAAACAACCGTATGTACGCACGGCGGAGCTTAAAGGTTTACCGCGCCGGGTGGTGGTGGTTAAACACGTCCTGCGCAATGCACTCCTGCCGACCATCACGGTGATTGCCATCAGCTTTGGCTGGTTGATCAGCGGCCTGGTGGTGATCGAGAATGTGTTCAACTACCCGGGCTTGGGACGTATGCTGGTCTTCGCAATCGACCGGCGTGACCTGCCCCTGCTGCAGGCGGTCACCATGATCACCGTGGTCGGATTCGCCCTGGCGAATCTGGCTGCTGATTTAATTTACGCTTATTTGAACCCGCGCATTCGTTTAGGCTCGTAAGTGAGGCGAGCGGATGGCGGACC
>DAOVXM010000019.1 GCA_030636125.1 Chloroflexota bacterium
AGACCAACTCAAGAAAGTTGGCTTATGGGATCTCGACCCTCTTAATTTATTCCGGATAACGTGGAAGAATGAGCCTGTATCTTTTGGTGGTGGGTTTGGAGGGGTTAATTATATAGAACTGCCTGAGAGTCTTACTGGTACAAGCGCCAGGATCATTCTTCTGGTTGGGAAGTGGTTCCCAACAGGGGCTCATAAAGTTGGGGCAGCATTTGGGTGTCTTGTGCCGCGATTAATAACAGGTGAATTTGATCCCACTACGCAAAAGGCAGTTTGGCCGTCAACTGGAAATTACTGTCGTGGAGGTGCATACGATTCAGCTTTACTTGCTTGTGAATCGATTGCGATTCTGCCAGAGGGTATGAGCCGTGAGCGATTTGAGTGGCTTTCGAATATTGCTGGAGAGGTGATTGCTACACCTGGAAGTGAATCAAACGTTAAGGAGATTTTCGATAAATGTTGGGAGCTTCGAGCCTCTGGCCAAGATTTGATGATTTTTAATCAATTCGATGAATTTGGTAACTATTTGTGGCATTATGAAATTACCGGTCATGCGCTAGAAGAGGTATTAGAGCAGGAAATGGGCCCGCGCGATAACTACCGTGGCTTCGTGTCTGCTACTGGATCGGCAGGCACAATTGCTAGTGGCGACTACATGAAGCAATTATTCCCTGGCAGTAAGGTCGTTGCAAGTGAAGCTGTGCAATGTCCGACGCTGCTCGAGAATGGTTTTGGAGAACATCGGATAGAGGGTATTGGCGATAAGCATGTTCCTTGGATTCATAATAGTAAGAACACCGATATGGTTGTGGCAATTGACGATAACGCAGTCGTTAACCTGTCTCGCCTTTTCAATGAGCCGGAAGGGCGCGCCTATCTGGTTAAGCAAGGGGTACCCGAGGAATTGGTAAGCCAGTTAGATTTAATGGGCTTCTCGAGCATCTCCAACACGCTGTCGGCGATTAAAATGGCAAAATATTACGAGTTGGGTGAAAATGATATCGTGTTGAGCGTATTGACCGATTCGATGGAGCTATATGGCAGCCGGCTGCGTGAAATGCATGAAGAGTTTGGTGAGTACACGGAAATTAATGCTGCGGCTCATTATGCCCGGTATCTACAGGGAGTAACGACGGATAATTTAACCGAGTTAACCTATGTCGATCGACGACGCATTCACAACCTCAAATACTATACCTGGGTTGAACAACAAGGTAAAACTTATGAGGAAATACAATCTCAATGGTACGATGAGAGCTATTTTACCGGGATCCAAAATCAGGTTCAGGAAATCGACGCGTTAATTGATGAGTTCAATTCAGAAGTTGGGCTTATAAAGTAAGTATTGCACTATGTTGCCTCCTGCGACCTCATTAATCCTCGTGTCTGTCATGAAGGATCCACGCGATTTGGAAATTGCGCGGTTGTTGGGATGGTACCGTATCCCGTTACGAAGCGCCCCCAAAGTAATAGCCGTGGATTATCTGGCATTTTATCAAACTGGTGCGTTTGGGAATGAAGGTGGCCGTATACAATTTATAGCACCTGTAAATGGGCACGAGTTGACAACCAGAGCTGAGCTACTTATTGACGAGATTGACCACCCAAGGTCTAACCAAGAGTACTATAAGATTCAGATCGGTCCATTGGAAAGATTACCTAAGCCAATCCTGGCATCTGAGTGGCGGCGTATCACATTTATATACAGCACAGGTGAATACTTAGCAAAAGCTGATGTGATCAATGATCTGGTAGTCCGAGATGATGAACGCCAGCTTTTGTGGCGAGCTTTACGGGAGCGCGCGCAAGATCAGGAATACGTTGTTCCTGAATTACCCGAAATTGATGTTGACCCAGCTGTATTGGCTTCATTGTTAGGGATTAATAAATTTGATTAATTTCATTAACTTGCCTGGGAAGGAAAAATGATTTAGGTGGATTGATAATTTATGTCCTCCGGTCACTTCGCAGGGCTATTGTCTGTTTAATGCAACTTGAATGCATCTGGGAGAGGTACTAATGTCTTCCACACTAATTAAATCTGGGACCATAATCACCGCTGCTGAGACGTACACCTCTGATATTTTGATTGAGGGGGAAAGAATAGCAGCAATTGGTCGTGATTTAAATAGACCCGTTGATAATATTATAGACGCTACTGGCAAACTTGTAATGCCTGGAGGAATCGACCCTCATACTCACCTTGACCTACCGATGTTTGACACAGTATCCTCGGATGATCATTACACTGGTCATAAAGCTGCAGCTTTTGGGGGCACTACTACCGTAATGGATTTCATCCCACAGGAACCCGGCACTCTTCAAGCCAATGTGGAAGTCTGGCATCAAAAAGCAGATGCAAAAGCAGCCATTGATTTTGGTTTTCATATGAACGTCACCCGATTTAATGATAATGTTGCTGCAGAAATACCCCAATTGCTAGATTTAGGGATAACAACTCTCAAGGTATTTACGGCGTACAATGACCGTTTGCGATTAAATGATGATGAAATCTTACGGGTAATGCGTATCGCTCAAGAAAATGGCATGCTAACCATGTTGCACGCAGAGAATGGTGATGTGATCGAATTGTTGGTTTCCGAAGCACTGGCGGCAGGGCATACTGGTCCAGAGTGGCATGCTAAGACACGCCCAGCCTGGGGGGCAGTTGAGGCTACCATGCGGGCTGCCGCATTGTCAGCCATTGCTGGTACTCCTCTATATATTGTCCATATGAATGTGGCCGGAGAAGTAGATCAATTACGCTATGCACGTAAACAGGGGATACAAGTCATGGGGGAAACTTGTCCAGCCTACCTGTTTTTTACGGAAGACCATCTACGTAGACCCGATGGTGCGAAGTGGATATGTTCACCTCCAATGCGAACTGAAAAGGATAACCTGCGTTTATGGGATGGTTTGGGCGATGGAACCATACAAACCATAGGTACTGACCACTGTCCATTTTTCTATGATGGAACGCAGACCATTCTGTATGAGAACAAAGAAGTTAGAATCCCTGGCAAAGAGCTTGGAGCCGAAGATTTTACTAAAATTCCAAATGGATTACCTGGGGTAGGTGATCGTTTGCCAATTATGTGGACATACGGTGTACGTGCAGGATATCTTACACCTAACCAATTTGTTGCACTGACAAGTACCAATGTGGCAAAAATATTTGGTTTATATCCACGGAAAGGAACGCTTCTGCCAGGATCTGATGCAGATATTGTTATATGGGATCCAGACCGCCGTCTTACGTATGGAATTAGTCACGCTCATCACCGAACAGATTACAATTTGTTTGAAGGATGGGAACTTGTGGGTTTTCCTGAAAAGGTGCTCCTACGTGGTCAATTAATTGTTGATGGTGATATGTGGTTGGGTTCGGCTGGTATGGGAAGTTATCAAAATCGTCAACCCTATGCCGAAGTTATCTAATTTGCATATTTCTTTCAGCACGACTACGTTCACTTTTTATGATGGCTAATCTTTAGGTGGATAAATTATTTCCTCGTCCTCTAGAGATACACATCTATGGATAAAAAAATATTTGCCCATCCCAGAGAGATTTTTGTATTGTGTTATTTTTTGGTTTTTCTGGTGTCCTGTAATCAGTTAACGCCAAAGGAAACTCCAACCTTTAAACCAGATATAACCACCTTGACCCCTACCCAAAGTTCAAGTTCTTCTCCCATCCCTACTAAAATCTATATTACTCCCGTTAAGACTATGGTCTTGGGCATTAGAGAATCAACCGAAATCAATGCCCCAAGTTCCACTCAAAGCCCTACTCAAAGACCAATTATCGAGATACCTAAGGTAGATATTCAGGAATTGATAACGAGTGATTTACTGTTTCTATCACTTGGATCATTAATGCATTGGGACTCTGATCTTGGATTGGTGACACCAGTAATAGTAGCGCCAGAATCTGATCTGCCATCAGAACCCTTAGCTTCTCTGACCATGACATCTGGTAGTATCTTGAAATATTCTGCGGACACAAGGTTTAAAATTATTGCCTTATCGCGGAGTAAAGGTATCTCAGCTAATGGAGTCGAATTATTCGACCTAGCTGTATTTGATGTGGATTATGGAGAGTTAATCACTCTTATCGATGAAACCCCAAGGATATACCAATTTTCAATTTCACCTGATGGTAAGTGGGTTGCCTATACTCTTCATGAAAATGTTGGTCAAATTTATGCAATACGTACAAACGGTGTTGGGGGACCAATTGAGATCGGTACTTATGAAGCTGAGGATGAATGGAAGTATAGTCAAATAGCGTGGTCTCCAGACAGTAGAAGTGTCGTTTGGAGTGATGCGAGTGGTGTATGGGTTTCAAACCCCGAAGAGCCTCATCCGCGTCAAATATTGTCAGATACTCTAGAGGTTAAAGATTTCCATGGTGACAATTCTAATATACGAGTAATGTATACATCTCTAGCCTGGTCGCCAGTGGGAAGATATATATTGTCAAAAATACAACCATACCAATCAACTGTTCAATGGCAAGGGATCATCGATACGCGCCGTGGGCATATCTCGGAAGTACCAGGTTCATATGAATTTCGTGATCCGGCAGCCAGCGCGAATTGGATACAAGATGGATATTTGCTTGTTGTTTATGGTAGTAATGCCGAAGAAAATCGGTCTCCTTCCTTGAAAACCTTGCGGGTAGTCCCAACAAGGGATGATTTGATAATTCATGAAGAAGAGTTTTTATTCCGTCCTGAACAATTCGTTGAATTTTCTAAAGATCTAAGAGATCAGACTGAGTTATTATTAGATCTTCCGACTCAGATAAACAAGTGGAACCAATCATTTGTTTTAAAATCGCCAAAAATTGGAATTCAACCCATCTTATTCAAATTTGATAAAAAGTCTGGTTCATTGATAGCAATAGGTGAAATTCCCTTTGATACAATCAGCGTAGATTGGTCTCCGGATGGGGATAGTGCACTTCTGCGTGGTCAGCATGGTTCTGTTCTTGTAATCTTAGCTGAAAAACCGCAAGTCATTGATATAGGTACTGCATGGGAATTGGATCCTTGCTGTATCAATTGGCTTCCAGTTGACATTAGCGATAATCTGGACAGACCACAGTCAAATTGATGAACATGAAGCGATAAATTAAGGCTACTTCTGATGATATCGTTCTTTCCACTATTTGCTATTTTTGTTTTATTGATGGTAGCTATCGTTTTGATTGTGTTACATAACACACGAACGGGATTCGCCTATTCTTGGCTGATCGCGACGCTTGGACTATTGTTAGCATGGGCATTATTGTTTTTTTCACGCTTAGCTATTCCCCAGCTGATCGAGTTAGTATCTTGGAGTCCAGAAGTAGTTTACCCCGTTTCTCCGACCTTGATAATTGATCCAATATCTTGGCCATTTGCAATGGCATTGGTAACCCTGGCTCTCTCCACATTATTGACCAGTGTTGCTCGCAAGTCTGAGGTTTGGTCAGATTGGGCCAGCACCTTGTCGGTGACAGCTATCGGGTTATTGGCGGTAATGGCTGGTAACCCCCTTACTCTAATCCTCGGATGGGCAGCACTAGATCTCACCGAATTATTAATTCTTATGTGGCGGGTTGAGTTTGGTACATTGCGAGAACACGTGGTGGTTGCTTTCTCCATACGGATCGGTGGGATTTGGTTATTACTGTTGGGCGCTACATTGACTGGAATGTTTGAGGTTACCTGGTCATTTGCTACAGTCTCGCAACAAGCAAGTTTGTTTTTATTATTTGCAGCGGGTTTACGCCTAGGGGTAATATATTTTGGTGGAACCTTCCGTAGAGAGTTTCCATTTCCGCGTGGATTAGGCACTATGCTCCGTTTGGCTCCCGCAGGTTCAAGCTTGATGTTACTATCTAGAACTGCTGAAGTAGGAGTGCCAGCATCCTTTGTGACGTTTTTACTAGCCATTACAATACTTGTAGCAATCTTGGCAGGATTTTCTTGGCTAAATGCCAAGGATGAGCTAGATGGACAACCATACTGGATACTTGGAATGGCAGCATTTTCAGTAGCAAGCGCTGTACGTGGACAATCAGAAGCAAGCTTAGCGTGGGGGTTAGCTGCGATATTTTCTGGTGGGTTGCTATTTTTGTATTCTGTTCGTCATCGTTATCTACTGGCTTTATTAATATTGGGTTTATTAGGATTCTCCGGATTACCATTAACGCCCTTATGGAATGGAATGCGATTGTATGCAGCACCATTTTCCCCGCTTCTTTTATTGTTTTTAATTCCCCACGCGATGTTTTTAGCTGGATATTTGTGGCATGCTCTGCGACAAGGTCAACAACTTACTGGTGTGGAAAGGTGGATTAAGGTGATTTATCCCTGGGGTTTATCTCTCCTGCCGCTCGTATATTTTATTGTTGGAGGATGGGGACAGTTGTCTCTGGCTCAATTGGAATGGTCTAGGACGTTATTATCAATGGTCTTACCTAGTATTGTCACCCTTGGATTAGCAGCATTGATATTCATGGGCTTGCGTATGGGGTTAACTATTCCGGAGAATGTTAATTCGATAATAGTTACAATATTTTCTTTGAACTGGCTAAGACCGCTCTTGTGGAATAGTTTTCGCGCATTGGGCGGTGTATTCAATTTTCTTTGTACTGTATTGGAAGGTGAAGGGGGTGTTTTGTGGGCGTTACTATTATTGATTCTTTTATTGGTATTTATGGCCAATGCTGGTCTAGGAGGGGTTTAAAGAATGAATGGCCAGATCTTTGAAATGATGCCAATATTTGGAGTGATTATTGTTTGTATCACATCACTTGTACTATTAACTAGCTCGAACTGGCGCTGGAGCATTAGTGCTTTAGCTTTGCAGTATGTTGGGGTTTTTTTTCTAATTATTTCAGAGTGGCTTCTCCCGATGGCGGTAACTGTGGTTGTGGCGGGATGGATTTCTGGTTTCGTTTTGTTTTCAGCCATTTCTGGTTTAACTCAAGATACCGATGATGTTGCTGATGACCCCAACCCGATTTTTCAATCATTTGATACTTCTCGAAATAACCCTGCTTCTGCCAAGCTTTTTCGACTCATAGCTGCAGGTGTTGTAGGATTGGCCGTGGCTTCACTTGTATCTGAGGTAATCAATTGGGTTCCGGGAATTGAATTGGAGCAAAGTTTAGGAGCGTTGATTTTGATTGGACTAGGCTTGTTGCACTTGGGGTGGACTGCTCATCCTTTCCGAGTAGTACTAGGTTTGTTAACGGTATTATCAGGATTCGAGATATTTTATGCCGCTGTAGAGATTTCTGCTTTAGTAGCAGGTTTATTGGCTGGGGTTACATTGGGATTGTCCCTTGTAGGTGCATACCTGATAGTTGCTCCTACGTTGGAGAGCACGAGTTGAATGCCCCATTATT
Organism: Chloroflexota bacterium; assembly: GCA_030636125.1. The sequence continues at coordinate 7,403 of DAOVXM010000019.1, forward strand.
GTGGATTGCTATCCCCGCCTCTGTTTCCGTTATATTGTTTTTTCTCAGGCGAAGAGAAAGAATAGTCGTAATTATTGGGATGGCTATAGCGTTACTATTAGCTATGATCGCATGGTTTGTGCCCATCGGGGAAATATTTGATATAGGTCCATTCGCCGTCAAGTTGACAGACTCTTATACATTGCTTGGGAGACGGTTTGTGCTGGATGCATCAAAGGCAACTATTCTAGTATTATTGTATACGGGAGTTGCATTTTGGTTTGGTGGAAGTATAGTGGCCAGGACAAACAATCTATTCGTTCCTGGTGGGTTGATGATTGTCTCTTTACTTGTCGCAGCATTGGCAGTAGAGCCATTTCTCTATGCGGCATTACTTATCGAAATGGCAGTTTTGGTAAGTATTCCTCTGCTAGTTACACCGGGGAATAAGGTTGGGCGAGGTGTTCTACGCTACCTCACATTCCAAACGCTTGGGACACCGTTTATATTGTTTACTGGTTGGATGTTAGCTGGTGTAGAATCTAGCCCCGGAGATTCAGTATTGGTATTACATGCAAGCGTATTGATGGGATTCGGCTTTGCATTTCTATTAGCCATTTTTCCTTTCCATACATGGATTCCAATGGTTGCGGAGGAATCCCATCCTTATGTAGCTGCTTATATTTTTTATATATTCCCTTTGGTTGTAATGTTGTTCGGGTTGGGATTTTTAGACCGGTATGTATGGTTACGTACCTCACCTGATTTGTATTCGATATTACGTTTTGCAGGGACAATTATGGTGGTAGCAGGTGGTTTATGGGCTGCATTTGAAAGCAATCTAAGCCGAATTATGGGGTTTGCTGTGATGATTGGGATCGGATTCTCGTTACTAGCACTCAGTGTCAGTGCGGGTAATGATGGGGGAGGACCTATGCTTGCACTTTTTTTGGCGTTATTGCTACCGTTTGGAATTGGCTTGGGAGTTTGGGCTTTAGCGTTAACAGCGCTTGCTGGTGCCAATAATGGAGATTTTCCGTCCTCAGAGTTGTTTAGTTTTCAAAATGTACAAGGATTAGCGAGATACTTACCTATTGCCGCCAGTAGTCTGGTCTTGGCAAATTTTTCTTTGGCTGGCTTCCCACTTCTAGCTGGTTTCCCACCACGATTAGCTTTATGGGCTAATTTAACCCAACAGTATCCCTTAACCTCTATGGCAGCCCTACTTGGGAGCACAGGTTTATTAATTGCTGGCTTACGTACATTAGCAATCTTAGTAAGAGGGTCAAGAGAAGGAGAATGGCATATGGATGAATCGTGGGGGTACAAGATATTGTTAGTTTTAGGAGTATTTATATTGTTATTAGGTGGCATACTGCCCCAATTCTTTTTTATTCCATATGCCCGTTTGGCAGAAATCTTTTTGCACCTAGGTAATAATTAATTTCCACCTTGATTATTCCACATGCTATAATCATCGAAACTTGAAACCAAGAGAGATTAGGAAATATATGCCATTGGAGACTACTCTATGGAATTGGAACAAGTAAAGCAGAAATTGGATTGGTTGGATAATGAACGCCGGCAGGATAAAACCGAGATAACATCACTTGAGAATCGGCTTGCCGCTTTGGAGGGGACTCAGGCTCCCGTCTCTAAGCAAATAAATGAATTGAATGGTGAAATAACGCGCCTTAACACACTCTTAGGACGGTTAGATCAATTTGATGAGGCACTATTGCAGAGTCGTATTGAGGCTAAACAAGGCCTTGACGAACTAGAAAAACAAGTTGCGCAACGGGAAGAAGAAGGTGAAAAGGTTCGTCAAGTGGAAACTCGTGCATTCGACGAGAGCTTGTCTAGGTTGCATAAAGAGGTAGTGCAAATCGCCGATATTCAGAGGTCACTTGGATCACATGCTGAGGAAGACATCCGACTAGGAAAGGAGGTAAATGAAGTCAGGCAAAGCATCGACTCTGTGCGTAGAAGCGATGAGGAATATGTGAGATCATATCGATTGCTGGAAGATGGACGACGCCAAGATTCAAAGCGCCTGACGGATTTACAGGGGGAGGTTACTGCTTTGAGGAAACATGTGGATGATCAGCGCGGTCGTTCCGAGCTTACCAGTGCATCTTTGCAAAAAGTTGAGTCCCGCCTGAATGAATTATTCAATTTGGAATCGGAACGTCGTGAAGACCAAGTGAAGTTTTTGGAAAATCAGGCGATGATTCAAGTCGAACGAGAGCGAACCTGGAAAGAATGGGAGACTCGTTTTGAAACAATTGAGCGCCAAACCTCGGATGTGGAATCAAATCTGCAAACACTTGATGCCACTCATCGCGCGATAAAAAGGACTCAACAAACTGTCGAGGAATTAAACCAGCTTGTTGAACGTCGTATGAATGAGTTGACAGAAATTCAACGGCTATCTGAAGAACGTTTCCGTCAAGAATGGGTCACCTTTAAGGCAGATGACCAAAAGCGTTGGACAAATTACTCCCTCACACAGGATGAACAACGTGGTGAAGCTACTCGTCAATATGATAAACTCGCTGAGCGAGTTACCCACATTGAAGACAATATTCAAGAGCTCCAGGACATAATTCAGCAAATGAGCGAGCAAACCGAAAAGAGGCTGCAGGCGTTGTTAGCAACGGTCAGTGATTGGGTCTCATCTTTTGAACGCACATTGGGGCGTGTCCGTTGATCGGTTGTAAAGCATAACAGGAAGCCACTCAAAGGTATCTGATACTAGAAAGAAATAATGCGTGTCATCGGAACTGCTGGTCACGTGGATCATGGAAAATCCACTATAGTCGAAGCTATCACTGGTACTCACCCTGATCGTTTGAAAGAGGAACGAGAGCGTGAGATGACCATTGAACTTGGTTTTGCTTGGTTAACCTTGCCAAATGGGGAAGATGTTGGAATTGTTGATGTACCTGGTCATCGCGATTTCATTGAAAACATGTTGGCTGGCGTAGGAAGCATTGACGCTGCGTTATTTGTAATTGCAGCGGATGAAGGTGTGATGCCCCAAACTCGAGAACACCTTGCTATCTTAGATCTCCTGGAAATCCAAGGTGGGATAGTTGCCTTGACGAAAATAGATTTAATGACGGATGATGAATGGTTGGGACTGGTGGAGGATGAAATTCGTGAAGTTTTAGACGGAACCGTGTTGGCTTCCGCGCCGATTGTAAGGGTTTCGGCGACAAATGGCGAGGGAATTCCCGAATTAATAGACGCTTTGAGTGAGTGTCTAGCTGAAAAGCCACCTCGACCAGATTTAGGGCGTCCACGCCTGCCGGTTGATAGGGTCTTCACAATAGCAGGTTTTGGTACAGTCGTGACCGGCACATTGAATGATGGGCAGCTGCGCATAGGCGATGAAGTTGAAGTGTTGCCCAAAGGTCATAGAGGTCGAGTGCGAGGTCTGCAAACTCATAAAAGGTCAGAAGATGTGGCTGTTCCTGGGTCACGCACGGCTGTTAACATCTCCGGTGTGAATGTGGATCGTGTACAAAGAGGTGATGTGATAGCCCATACCAATGATTTTCAACCTACAGGGCGTATTGATGTCCAATTTCGCTTATTAGCTGAAGCAGGTCACACCATTAAACACAATACTGAAGTTAAGCTTTTTATTGGTGCTAATGAAGTTCTCGCAAGATTACGTTTGTTGGGTACGGAAGAACTTGTACCGGGAGAAACTGGCTGGTTACAACTGGAATCGAAAGAGAAGATTATAACTGTCAGGGGTGATCGGTATATATTGCGTCGACCGTCACCCGGTGAAACCATTGGGGGCGGTGTTGTGGTAGATCCACACCCAAAAGGTCGACACAAGCGTTTTTCAACGGAAATATTGGCGCGTCTAGATGCTTTAGTTGAAGGAACACCTGGCGATATTCTATTTCAAGCGTTGCTTTCACAAGGAGCTGCTCCTCTGAAAGATGTTATTGTTCAATCACAATTGGATAATACAGTTGTTACTTCAGGATTGGATGAGCTGCTATCTAGTGGAAAACTGGTTTCATTAGAATCAAGTGATACGAATTTAGCTGCCAGAGGGATTAAAACCACTGAGTTAGTGACCAGTAAACCTTATTGGGAACAACTTTCTTCCTCGGTCATTCGCGAGTTGGATACTTATCATCATGACTACCCTCTAAGGATGGGTATGCCAAGGGAGGAGTTGAAAAGCCGCCTTAAGATTTCACAACGCTTATTTAATGTATCCATGAACAAGTTAGTTCAACAAGGAGTACTTCAGGAAGATGGTCCATTAGTGTTTCGCCCAGATCATACAATTCGTTACACTCCACAGCAGAAGCTTGCTATTGAAAATTTAATCGCCAAATTTAAAAATTCTCCTTATTCACCACCCTCAGTAAAAGAATGCAAGGTAATGGTAGGAGAAGATGTCTTTAATGCCATGGTTGATCAAGGTCAGCTTGTAATGTTATCTGCGGATGTGGTCTTCAGCCGAGAAGGTTATGAAGACATGGTTTCAGAGGTTAAGCGATTATTATCTAGGCATGAAACTCTCAAAGCGGCTGAAGTGCGTGACCATTTTAACACTAGCCGAAAATATGCTTTAGCGCTACTTGAACACATGGATGCTATAGGAATCACTGTTCGTGAAGGTGACTTGCGTCGACTGAAAAAATAATTGATAGTCTTGTTATAATAGTAATGAGTTTGACAGTATCATAAGTAACTATTGGGGAATGGGATCTCCTCTTTTTATTCAAAGTCATACGGGTCCCTCACACTTTTTGCTCGGAGATGCGATGCATACAAAACAGATAAATTCCGGGAAATCTGATAAAAGGAAATCTCTTCTAATAATACGGCTCCTCCCATTTGGGTTATTAATCTTCATCTATATGTTACTTTTAGCGAGGCCGTTATTTATCGCCGCCGGGAGAAGTAGCGATACCGTGCCCGTGACATCTATTCAAAGAATCACGAGTAGGGTCAATGCTACCAACTTCATCTTTTTAGCACCGGATGATATGGATCTAGCAATCCTGAAGAGTCATAATGGAGATTTCGAAATTGGGCAGAATGGCGAATATACAATAAACGTAATCAATGTTGGTTC
>DAOVXM010000451.1 GCA_030636125.1 Chloroflexota bacterium
ACTCAAAGGCAGCCGTAATTTCTCGTTCAATGTCATCGACCAACTCCCAGGGGTACTGATACAGCGTTGCTGAGGTATGGAAGTCAGGGATTTCTCCGGTATGTTGATTGGTTTTCCATCTTCAGCAGAGGTAACACAATTCCAATTCAGGAAAATATGAAAATATCAAGTTTCTACTTCGTAGTCACTGGTGATGGGTACTCCTGGTCGCAAGGTATTAATCACCGAGCAATATTTATCTTCCGAGAGGCTAATCGCCTTAGCTAACTTCTCTGGGTCCACATCCCCATAAGCAATATAATGCAAGTGAATACTTGTGAATGTGTAGGAAGGATCGGATTGTTGTTCTCCAGTACAAAAAACTTTTAGATCCCGCATTGGTTGGCGCTGCTTGGATAATATTTCAACCACATCATAAGCTGAGCATGCTGCGGCTGATAACAACAAAAGGTCAGATGCCTTCACGCCAACAAAGACAGAACGATCCTCCGGTGAACGACCAATAACAACAGAATGACCTCTAGAATCGGTGCCAACCATCATAGTACCTTCCACCGTACGAATTGTTACAGTTCCCATTTAGCTCTCCACTTTTTCTGATTTTATAAATAATAGCAATTGCTTATACTCATAATTACCCATCTACAAGGGTAGATTCTACCAATAGAATCAAGAAATTACATATGGAATATACCAACTCAATAAATGATACTGTAAGCTAACCAGCACTGGGTAATCCTATAGTAAAAAACTTGTGTTTTAAATTCCAGGCAAATTTTCTTATAGACCCCATACATCAAGCGCTTGCCGTTTGTTTACTTGCCATGAGGTACCCTCCAGGTGTGGGGATGGACCCAAAGGATCTTGCCAACCCTGCCCCAGTAATGCCGAAACGACAGCTTGCCCACAAGCAGACGCGGCTTCCAGGTCATACCCCCCTTCCAAGAATAATGCGATGCGCCCCCTACAGTTTTCATCTGCCCAATTTGTCAAGTTAGTCACCAAATTTTTATATCTATCTGCCGAGAGTTGCAACTGCCCTAATGGATCTCGCCAATGAGGATCGAAACCAAAGCTTACCAAAATCATCTCTGGATCAAAGCGATTAATTAAGGGCAAGATCAACTCACCCATAAATTCCTCAAATGCGACATCTCCAGAACCAGGCGGGAGCGGAAAATTTGCGGTGGTCCCTTTCCCAGGCCCATATCCAATTTCATTTACGCTACCCGTACCTGGATAGTAGGGGTATTGGTGGGTTGAGATGTAAAAAATGTCGGCTCGTTCCCAGAAAATATCCTGGGTTCCATTTCCGTGGTGCAGGTCCAAATCAACAATAGCTAACCGCTGAGCACCTCCAAAATGAATTAGTTGCTCGGCTGCAAGTGCTATATTATTTAACAAACAGAATCCCATCCCCTGATTAGAAGTCGCGTGGTGCCCAGGTGGGCGTGTGAGTGCAAATCCGCGGCGTGCATCTCCTATCCAAACACTATCAGCAATAGCTATCGCCCCACCCGCAGATTTTAGTGCCAATTCCCATGATGCAGCAGTTGTATAAGTGTCCATATCTAAACGCCGCCCTCGACTACACGCACCTTCTAGTTTAGCTAGATACGTTGGTTCGTGAATGGACTGCAATATATCCTGTGAAACAATCATGGGCTCAAGATGAGGGTAATCATCCCACCATCCACCTAAATGTAATCCCTGGCGGAGGGCTTCCACCCGCTCAGGTCGTTCTGGATGACCAGGCTCAGAATGGGCTTCGTGACCCTCTGGGTAAAAAAAGACTATGTCAGGCGTTGTTGGATCCATGATTTCTCCAATTCTTTTTATGAGCAGGTAGATAATTTTATTCTGGAAAGTTTCTATTATAAATTAGAAGCTTTTTTTAATACCCGTCTAATTCGGTCCCATGAACGTTTAACTAAATTTGCTTGGGTTGCAGATACCTCATGCCGGCTGTATAGCGCCTCAACAAACTGATCTGTCAAGACAGATATATCCTCTTGTACATCCGATTCAGTTGCTAAATCTGAAACACCAAGTCCCAATTTTTGTGAATATTCATAAGGCGTTTGGGAAGGGTTTCGAGGAATACCACGCTCCTCTGCTCTCCTTATCATGGCGAGATAGAAATATAACACTTTCTGACGGGGGGTCATCCGGCGCAAATTAATATAACGCCACTCAGGATGAATACCCTTTTTTAAAAATCGCGAGCGAATCCTAAGCAAGCCATCATTGAACGTATAAACAACTTGAGAGTTGACACCTTGTAATTTTGCCCTTAGCCATATCCAGAATCGCTCCAACCATTTCAATCCCCGGCGAGTATCAAGTGTTTTTAGTCCATATCGATGTTGATGGACATAATAATAAACAGAGAAACCGATTACGCTTAAAAATACTGTCCAAAAAATCAACGATTTAATCAGTTCAAGCCACCCGACCGGTCCTTCTGTTGGAATAGTGGTGGGTCTAAGAAGCATATCATCAATCTTGGGTGGAGAGGAATCCATTCCAAATAATAACGAGAATAAGTAAGCTAAAAGTATAAAAGGTAGCGAGAACACAACAAACATAAAACCGATGATGATATCTCGATAATATCCCGTTTTCCCACAATTACTTTTTCTATATTGGCAGTCATCTGTGCCACGAATTGTCGAATGACCTGCATCGCGCCTCTCACCTCTTGTTAATCGCTTGTATTATCGCCACTACTTTATCATGGAATCTTATCAAAGCACAATCAATCAATAATTTGAAATCAAGCTACCTGTGTCTTAGTTGATAGATCTGTAAGCCTATTGCAATCGACGAAAAAATCGTATACATTAATTATATTAGGGGTTATGCGGTAGATGTGGTAAGAGCCCGAAAATGGAGAGATCGACATGAACTTATTGTTGGTCATTATTGGATTTTTAATTCTTATCGGGGGGCACCAATTGTATTGGCTATATGTAGGGGGTATATGTGCGTTGCTGGCTAGTCACATTCTAACCAAATATCAGATTTCGACATCCCAAACAAGTTTAATCATCTACTCTTTGGCTGTAGGTATGTTGGGAATTCTATTAACCCATTATTTGCGAAAGATAATGATTGTCCTTGCAACGGCAATAGCTGGTGGCTATCTAAGTTTCTTTATACCAACCGCATTAGGATGGAATACTGCGTGGCTCTCATGGTTTACAATTGTAGCTGCTGGCGTTGTATG
>DAOVXM010000480.1 GCA_030636125.1 Chloroflexota bacterium
TACCGCCGCGCACACCGGACTCAACTGCCAGCTCTGAAACCGCCCGATTCAGGCGTTTCATCCAGTCGACCACTTCAGCTACATCATCCGGATCTGCTTTGCCCTGTTTGAGCGCAGTGGTAGTTGTGCCAAAGCCAATCGGTTTACTCAGCACCAGCATATCCCCCGGACGAGCTCCACGCTTGGTGATGATACAACCCGGGTCGACAAAACCCAATACGATAAGGCCATATTTCGGTTCTTTGTCCTGGATGGTATGTCCACCAGCAACAACCACATTTGCTTCGCGAGCCTTTTCGGCCCCGCCGAGCAGAATCTCACTGATAATATCAACTGGCAATTCAGGCGGAAGTGCCGTCACGTTTAACCCCAGGAATGGCTTCGCTCCCATGGCGTAAACATCGGAAAGAGCATTGGCAGCGGCAATGGCGCCATAGTCATAAGGATCATCCACTACCGGGGTAAAAAAGTCGGTGGTGATCACCAGGGCGCGCTCATCATCCAGACGCCAAACAGCCGCGTCATCCGGATCGTCCAGGCCCACCAGAAGATGGGGAAAATCCGCTGAAACGAAAATATCTTTTAGGGGGCGCAGCACCTGCGCCAGCGTTTCCGCATCTAATTTAGAAGCTCAGCCAGCACAGCTGGACATGCTTGTCAAGCGTATCTGGCGACCTGAAGGTGAGGTTTCATTCATATTATTCTCAATATAACAAAATAGACAACTAAGTGGTTCTCTCGCTAAATTCGGATAGAAACCTGACAGGTTTTGGGTTACCTACATGCAGTTGTAATTACTATTATTAGGCGATATGTTCCCATATATTCGGGTATTCGTAAACCTGTCAGGTTTTCAGTTAATTAGCGAGGATACCACTAAGCAGGCTGATGCTCTAATAGAGGTTAATGCCCTAAAAAAGGGTGTGTAAATCACATAACTCACGGTGATGTGGTTGGTGGGGTAGTCGGCTGAGGCGCCGGTATTGAGGTGTTATCTCCTGGGGCTAACGGCCCTAAAGCCGGTAATGGTAACAAGTAAGGAGTGTTACTCGGCAATAACATGGCTTGGATATTGGGAGATAACTTTGTGATGTACTGGTAAGTCAGCAAGTCCGGACTGCCTTGAAGAACTGCATCGATTAAGCTTAATGCCTCAGCTTCTGCCTGGGCTTCAATGACGCGCGCCTCGGCGAAACCTTCGGCGTCGATCACGACCGCATCGGCTCTACCCTGGGCAACCTGGCGGGCTTGCTCCGCCTCTTGTTTGCGTTGATCCACAACAAATTTGGCTTGCTCTGCCTCCTGCTCGGCGATCTGCTTCTGCTCGACCGAAGCGGCATATTCCGGCGAGAAGGTAATGTTACGGAGCACAAAGTCAGATAGAAACAGGCCATTTTCGCTCAGATCCTGGCTCAAGTCCTGCGTGATTAGCTGCGTCATCTCGTCCCTTTTGGTGCTGTAAACCTCCTGTACGCCGAATTGGGACACGACACCGCGAATGACACCCCGCGACAGGGGGCGCACCAGATCATCTACATAACGATTTTGCCAGGTAATGTGTAGTGGAACCACTTCGCTGGGATCGACTGCAAAGATCACCGATGCGTCAACAAAGATCTCCTGACCATCAGCAGTGCGCGCAGTGACAGAGTCATCCCCTCTTATCTGGCCCTCCAAGGGTGCGATGGACATGGTATATGTTTGTTTGGAAATTGGATAGGTGACAACACTCTCAAAGAATGGCACGATCCAATTTAAGCCGGGCTGAAGCGGCTGCGAGCGGTAACCATCCGGATTTACGGCGGAGATCACAACACCACGCTCTTCCGGCTGGATAAAAACCAGACCAGCGCTAACCGAGGTAAACACTAATGCCAAAATTCCAATAACTACAATGGCAATAGAAACACCTCGCACTGGCTTGCCGCGCGAGGCGCGCACAACCGCGATGGCAATTACACCAATGAACAATATCCATATAAGGGTGGTTAAAGCTCTCACAACAACAGAAACATTCATTTTACAAAATCTCCTTTACCTGGAAGCGGCGGAAAAGTAGGGAGAATTGACCAAAATCTTTACCCGCCAATGATATAGATGTGATTGGACTGCTAGATTATACCTGGGTTTTCGGTCTTATACCCCGGGTTCGCGTGTCGCGACCAGCAAAATGTGATACCATGCAAAAATGTATTTTTACCAAGGCCGGGTGGAGGAAATTCAATTAGATCACCAGGGTCGCGCGGCGGCATGGATCAGTTGTCCTAAAGAAGCAATTCCCGCTCCGGGGCAGTATTTACTTGCTTTTTCTCCAGTCGACCAGGAGACCCCATTAGGGATACCCGTTTTCTGTAGTGAAATTTCGAATAGAGGATTCCTGTCGATCCCACCGATCCCACGCTCCTGGGAGCCGGGGACATCGCTGGAATTACGGGGTAGCCTTGGACATGGTTTCAAGCTGCCCAGGGACCTGCAACGACTGGGGCTTATCTCTTTGGACAGCACGATAACATATTTGCTACCGCTAGCTATCCAGGCCATACAAAATGACTGTTCCGTTGCGCTGTTCGCGGACGGTCCGTTACCACCATTACCCTCAGCCCTGGAGGCGCACCCGCTAAGCGCTTCACCTGAAGCCGTCCGTTGGGCAGATTACCTAGCGATCGGGCTAAAACTGGAGTCTTTACCAGCGCTGCGCACCAGACTAGATTTGGGTACCAGGGATCAACTAGCCTGCCCTGCGCAGGCGCTCATCCTGGCATGCATGCCGTGTAGCGGCCTAGCGGAGTTCGGTGCATGCGCAGCACCAGCACGACGAGGCTGGAAAATGACCTGTAAAGATGGACCTGTGTTTGACCTGGGAACGCTTGAGTGGTAGTCGAGCGTGGGTTGGTGTTTGGATAGGAAATAAATCTGTAGAAATCTGATAATTATGAACATTATCGCCTTTTTTGCCCATCCGGATGACGAGACCATGCTTAGTGGCGGAACA
>DAOVXM010000434.1 GCA_030636125.1 Chloroflexota bacterium
CACAGCAGACCTGCTCGAAGAGCTACAAACCATGACGCGTGAGATGTCTCAAAGTATATACCGCCTAGTGCATGATTTGCGCCCGGCGCAGCTGGACGATTTGGGTCTGGTCCCAGCCTTGCAGTACCTGGGAGAGGAAGAAGAGAAGCGAACCGGGCTGCAGGTGACCTTGCAGATCGAAGGGCAGCGCCAACGGTTGGATCCGCTGATCGAAACGGTCATCTTCCGCGTTGCTCAAGAGGCGCTAACCAACGTTGCCCGTCATGCGCAGTGCGATCAGGCGAAAGTGAAATTATGGTTTAACCCTGAGGATGTGGTTTTAGAAGTGCTGGACCAGGGAGTAGGCATGGACGCTACGGTGAATGATTCACCTGAGCGTGGATGGGGATTAGAGGGCATGCGTGAGCGAGCCGAATCAGTCTCGGGTCAGCTGCAAATCTACAGCCCGGCCGGAGGCGGAACGAGTGTTGAAGTCATCGTGCCAATTGATGAGTTCGGGATCAGCGTATCCGAGGAGTAGCCAGATGGACACCATCAGGTTGATGTTAGTTGACGATCACGATATTGTGCGTACTGGTTTGAAATCATTCCTGGACACGCAGGAGGGATTGCACGTTGTGGCTGAAGCCAGCAGTGGGAGGGAAGCACTCGAGCGAGCGCAAGAAATTCATCCGGATTTGGTGGTGATGGATATAACCATGCCTGAGATGGACGGTTTAGAAGCCACGCGGCGTTTAAAGGAGATCGATCCTGAATGCTACGTGCTCGCCCTGACAGTGCATGAGGACAAGCAGTACTTGTTCGAGATGCTCTCCGCAGGAGCCTCGGGGTACGTGACAAAACAGGTCGCCGCCGAGGAATTAGTGACCGCCATCCGCTGCGTTGCATCAGGGAATGTCTATCTACAACCAGCCCTGGCACGCTGGTTGTTGGAAGATTACCGCCGCTTGCTAACTCATTCTCCACCAGAAGTACGCCGGTTCGGAGAGGTGCAAGAAGGCGAGAAAGGTTTGGATGTGCTCAGCCAACGTGAGCTCCAGGTGCTCGAGGCGGTTGCAGAGGGAAATACAAATAACGAGATCGGCGAACTGCTGGGCATCAGCCCCAAGACAGTTGCCAGGCATCGCGAACGGATCATGCACAAGTTGAATCTGCACTCATCCACCGAGTTGGTCAAGTTCGCTATTCGAACTGGCTTGATCGACCTGGATTAAATTAATTGCATTCTCATTCTTTCTTGGGTATTCTCTCAGGTTGCTTTAATCTAGGTGTGACAGAATTAAGAGCTGCGATAGGATTTTTAAACCAATCGTAGGTAATGATAATTCATGGAGGAGCAAGATATGGAACAACCCGTTACTTCTCAAGCGAGATCTGGCGGTCGTGCCAAATTCATCGTGGGTGGATTGTTGATCTTCGCCGCGGTTGTTTATCTGATCGTTACTTCAACGCAGGCCAGCGCGCAGTATTTCCTCACCGTTGACGAATTGGCATCACTCGAAGCAGGTGATATTGGGCGGGATGTTCGTGTATCGGGAGCCGTGCTCGGTGAATCAGTAGAGTACGATCCCCAAACCTTGACGCTTAAGTTCACGGTGGCCCATGTACCCGGGGATAATAAAGATATCGATGCCCAGGGTGGCCTGGCAGAAGTCCTGCATGCCGCAGTGGTCGATCCGGATAGAACACGAATACCGGTTGTTTATGTTGGGGTCAAACCCGATCTTTTACGCCACGAAGCGCAAGCCATCATGACCGGCAAGTTGGGTGAAGATGGTGTGTTCTATGCTGACGAATTATTGCTCAAGTGCCCCACGAAATACGAAGAAGCAGTCCCAGAGCAGGCTGAGGGCTAGTGTATTCCGAGGGTATCATTCTTGATCTATTCATGCGTGAAACGTAATTCCAAATGCGTTTCACGCATTGCATGTAAGATAGGTGGAGCCATTTATGGTAGCTAACATAGGATATGGGGCACTCGTAATCACTTTCTTGATCTCTCTTTACGGCATCGGAGCAGCTTACTACGGCGCTCGCAAGGGTGATCAGGCCTGGATCGCAAGCGCTCGCAATGCTATGCTGCTCACCTTTCCGATGATGACAGTATCAGCTTTATGCATAATTTATCTATTGGTTACCAATGCCTATGAAGTAAATTATGTGGCCACGGTCACCAGCAACAGCATGCCCTTCTACCTCAAGGTTACCGCCCTGTGGGGTGGACAGCCTGGCTCGTTGGTCTTTTGGTCCTGGTTGCTGGCAGCTTTCACTTCGGCTGTAATGGTGCGCAAATGGGACCGTGATCAGGAGTTCTTGCCTTGGGTGATCATCGTCTCGCTCGTCACGCTGGCTTTCTTCATCGGGCTGAGTATATTTATTGAGAATCCCTTCGTCCGTATTTGGCAAACTGCCTCGGGGCAAATTTCGACTGCCATGCTGCAGCCGGCGGGCTCGGTCTTATTCAAACCAGCCGATGGGAACGGATTGAATCCACTCCTGCGCCATCCGGGGATGATCATCCACCCACCGATGCTTTACCTGGGATTTGTATCTTTTGTAATTCCATTTGCATTCGCCATCGCAGCTCTGGTCACAGGCCGGACTGATGATCGCTGGATCCGCATAACCCGACGGTGGACGCTGATCGCCTGGTTATTCCTATCCCTTGGTTTGATCCTGGGAGGCCGCTGGGCATACGATGTCCTAGGCTGGGGTGGTTATTGGGGTTGGGATCCAGTGGAGATCGCCGCTTTTATGCCCTGGCTGACAGGAACTGCTTTCCTGCACTCGGTGATGATCCAGGAGAAGCGGGGCATGTTGAAACACTGGAATATGATCCTGATCATCTTGACTTATGAACTGGTGATTTTCGGCACCTTCCTGACCCGTTCTGGTGTGCTGTCCTCCGTACATGCTTTCGCACAAAGCGCAATAGGTCCGGTTTTCTTCGCCTTCATGGGTCTTACTTTTGTCGTATCCCTTTCGTTACTGCTCAGGCGTTGGAACGATCTCAAATCGGAAACTCAAATGACTTCGCTCTTATCGCGGGAAGCGCTGTTTCTGCTCAACAATCTGTTGTTCATGGGCATCCTGGTGGTGTGCTTCTGGGGCGTCATTTTCCCGCTGATTTCAGAGATCTTCACCGGGCAGAAAGTCACTGTTGGCCCACCCTTTTACCAAAGGGCGACCGCGCCCTTGTTCGCCGGCCTGCTGCTATTGATGGGTATTGCGCCATTAGCTGCCTGGCGATATTCATCAGCAAAAACCCTGGGACGTGGTATCTGGAAACCCTTCATCGCTTCTCTCGTCCTGGTGGCTGTTGTATTCATCAGCGGTACCCGTCATCCGGCAGCCTTACTAGGTTTTTGGTTGTGCGGTTTCGTCACTGCAGTTACCTTGTACGAATTTTGGCGTGGTGCCCGGGCTCGTCATCGCAGGTCAGGGGAGAGCTTCCCA